>NZ_JSWH01000037.1:0-3321 GCF_000803325.1 Chrysanthemum yellows phytoplasma | reverse complement strand
TGTTTGCAATTTTGGTTATTACAGTATTGATATTGATTTAAATAATTTTTACGAACATTTTGAAAGTAAGTTATGGGTTTTTGTTCGATAGTTTCTAATTTATGATTAAGTTGAGTTTGATTTCTTTTTAATCCTATTTTAGGGTCGATGTCTAGATAAAAGTTTAATTTAGGTTTAATTAGAAAATGATTGATGATTTTTGAAGTTAATATTTTGTCGCCAGAATCAAGGTTGATATCATCACTTTGATAAGCAAAAGTAGAATCATACCAACGATCAACTAAAACAATATAACCTTTTAATAAAGCAGGAATAACGAGTTCTTCTTTGGTTTGTGTCATGTTTGCTAAACTTATTAAATATCTTGTGTTGGGTGATAAATTTTCTTGATATAAAAATAATTTTCTAATTGGTTTACCGATTGAAGAACTTCCTAATCCTTGACAAATGATTATTTTTTTTTGATTTTTTAAATATTTTTTTAATTGTTTAATTAAAGTAGTTTTTCCGCTACCATCTATTCCTTCAAAAACGATTAATTTATTTGTCATTTGAGTGCACAACGCTTTTAATTAAATTAATTGGTGAAAAAGGAATGAAATTGTTTGTAAGTAAGTTTTGTAAAAATTGATTGGTTTTGTTAGAAAATAAATTAATGATTTGATTTATGCCTTGAACTTTGCCATTTATAATTTTATTGTTGAGTCTTTGGGTTTCTGTGGCGTTGTTAGTTAATAAATAAAATTCAAAACGGGCATCTAGTTTTTTAATTTGTTGAGCTTCGATGATTGTTTTTTTATAACGATCACGAAGGCATGTTTTGAAATTGAAGGCAATTATGCGCTTGGTTTGGGAGAATAATACTAAATCAAATTTAATATCTGGGATGAAAAATAAATAGGCTTGCGGATAAAGATTGGTTATTCCTTTTTGATGAAAATATAACAAAATGAGGTATTCATTGATTTTTCCACGGATTGCTTTTTGGCTTTGGGAGTTGTAGTTGTTATCAGTTAAATATTTATTTAATTTAGCGTGAGATTCCAACATATATTCATCAAAGATTTTGTTAAAACAAGTTGGAAAAACTATATTTTAGTGATGTTGACACACAAAGTTTTATGATTGAAAACATTAATATTTTTGAAATGTAAATTAGTTAATTGATTCATTTTATTATTTCCTTTTTTATTCTAAAACTTCAAATTTTTGGATTTGTTTATAAAAATTAAATTACATTCACCTAGTTGTCCGATGCGATTTTTGGCAATAATTAAATTAGTGTATGGGTTATTATCGGGTTTTTGGTAATAACTTTCGCGGTGCAAAAACATTACAACATCAGCGTCTTGTTCGATGGTTCCTGAATCTCTTAAATCTTTTAATTGTGGTAATTTAACTTCTCTTATGTTTGTTGCGCGATTCATTTGAATTAAAGCTATTATGGGAATATTAAGTTCACTTGCTAGTTTTTTGAGCTCTCTTGAAATTACTGCTGTTGCTTGATAAGTATTAAAATTTTGGTCTTCTTTTAATAAATGGAGGTAATCAATAAAAACAACATCAAGTCCTTTGGTGTATTTTATTTGTCTACATTTGTTTTTGATATCTTCAATTTTGTTGTTTCTGTCATCATCAATTAAAATATTTAATTTTGTTAAATCATTTTCTGCCATACCTAAAGCAAATCTATCTTCTTTGGTTAAGTTTTTATGTTGTAGTTTTTTTAAAGGGATTTGTGATGACGACGAAAGCATCCTAATACCCAATTCTTCTGCTGTCATTTCCAAACTAAAAATTACTGCTGTTTGGTTTTTTTATTTTTATCAAATATTTGCGTAATATTTGTAGCTAAATTTAACATGAAAGCGGTTTTACCCATACCTGTTTTAGCTCCTAAAATAATTAATTGTTTGGGTTTGAAACCAGAAACTAATTCATCAAGATTGTTAAACCCTGTTTTAATTCCTGTAAGTTGGTTATTGTTATCGTTAGTAATAATACTTTCTCGAATGTAAGGAATTAAGGTTTTGGTGGAAATAAATGGTGATTTAGTGCTTTGAATAAAGATTTCTACTTGATTTTTGACTGTTTGTAAATAATTATTAATATTTTTAGTTTTAGATAATTCAGTAGGTAATTGATGGATTAGATTTAACAAATCTCTTTTGAGCGATTTTTCCTTGATTAAATCAATATATGTTTCTAAATATTGATTTGAAGGAGGCATTTCAGGTAATTTGGTAAAATAATCAATACCTCCTATTTTGCTTAAGCTATTTTGATTTTGTAAAGTGGAACTAACTGAAACATAATCAATTTCTCGATTTAGAATTTTGAGTTGTTTCATTGTCTTAAATATATATCGATGTTTGGAATCAGTAAAGTTATTAGTGTTAATTAAATTTACAACAGTATCAATCTTTTCTGGTTTTAAAAACAAAGCACCCAACAATGCGCGTTCAGCTTCTAACATCTTTTCTCCTTTTTGCATTTGGGTACAAAAAATACCCAAACTATTTATTTTTAATTAATAAATAATTTGGGTATTTTGTTGCTCTTAACCATTTCCATTTTTTTGGGGCAGTCTAATTAAAGATATATTTCAATTAAATACTCTACAAACACCTTCTTATAATTCTAATATGAACAATAAATATATTCTAGATACTAAAATTAAAGATGCAAATAACAATTTAGCAACTGTATTTATTGACGTCCAAGACAAAGAAACAATTGAACTACCACAAGAACCATATACTTTAGAACAATTATTACAAAATTGCACAACAGCTAAAAATATCTATATCTTTTGGAAATCTCCAAAACCACCAAAAGACATTACTCTTGATGATAGAACAGATTTACATATATCAGATTGTGAAAAAAATGGAGATTACGAAGTGTGGGGTGGAGGTATAAAACCCAAAGGATCTTATAACAAATCTAATACTCCTGAAAATACTATAACTATAACTAGTGTAGGTAGTTGTGGTTATATTCATTTCCATACTAAACCTTTTTGGGCTGCTCAAAATTTACAAATTTTAAAATCTAAAGATGATTCTTTTAATGTTTTGTATTTCTATTTTTATTTAAAACAAAAAGAAAATGAAATTCAAAAAAAATTAAAACAAGGACACATTCCCCATTTCACCCAAAAGATAATAAAAAAAATAAAAATAACTCTTCCCCCATTAGAAACACAAAATGAAATAGCCACTTTTTAAAATAAAACCTTAAAACAAATAGAAGAAAAAACAAATTTACTCAATTCTTTAATGAAAGATTTATTAAATAAAACTGATGAACAAAAACAAT
>NZ_JSWH01000036.1:0-1908 GCF_000803325.1 Chrysanthemum yellows phytoplasma | reverse complement strand
TTTTTGGAACAACTTTTAAAAATACAAAAAATTTTACCCCAAAAAACTTTTTTCCCTATTTTTAATGCTCTCAAAATCCAAACACAAGAAAATAACTTAATTTTAGAAGCTAATAATGGCAATATTGCAATTAAAATAGAAATTAAAGATGAAAGTTTAAAAATTAAAAAACAAGGTAAAATTGCTTGTTTAGGGAGATATTTTATTGAAATAATTAAAAAAATTAGTGATTCTTTAATTAAAATTACTGTAATGGAAAATAATTTTTTAGTAATTAAAACTAGTTTTTGTGAATATAAATTAAAATTAATGGATGTTTGTGATTTTTTAGAACTTGATTTTTCTTTCCAAAAATTAGATTCTTTTCAAATTGAAACTCATTTTTTAAAAAATATGATTAAAGAAATAAATATTTCTACTTCTAAAAATGAAAAAAGACCTATTTTAATGGGACTTAACTTGATTTATCAAAATAACCTTTTAAAAGCTTGTGCTACTGATTCTTTTCGAATGAGTCAAAAAAAAATCAATCTAGATATTGAATATCACAATTTTAATATTGTTATTCCTAATAAAAGTTTAGAAGAATTAAGTAAAATATTAGAACATTGTCAAAGTAAATATTTAAAAATTTATTCTGATACTCAAAAAATCTTTTTAGAAATTGATAATTTATGGTTTCAAACTTCACTTTTAGAAGGAAATTATCCCCAAATTCAAGAAATTAAACTTACAAATTTTCCTTTTTCTATTCATTTAAATAAAGATGATTTAATGAAAGCCTTAGAAAGAGTTTCATTGTTGTTTTCCAAAGAACAAATAAGTACTAATGTTATTAAATTTATTTTAACTAAACAAAATTCAATTGAAATTTCTTCTTCTAGTGAAAGTTTGGGAACTGCTTTGGAAAAAATTATTCCTTTAAAAGTTAGTGCAAATAGTTTCCAAATTGCTTTTAATGCTAAATATTTAGAAGATGTTTTAAAAGTTTTATCAGTTAAAGAAGTAGTTTTTTATTTTGATAATCCCTTAAAACCATTTATTATTACTACTTTGGAAAAAGATAGTTCTATTCATTTGATTCTGCCTATTCCTTTCGAAAATGATTGATATTGTTATATAATGGCAAGATAATAAAAAGAACAGTGTTAATCTTAATTGTCTAAATAAATGAAACAGTTAGTTATTAATTACTAAAAATGATTTAATATTTAAACCAATATATTTCTTTTAGTTCTTTTTCAATTTCTTTTTTAAGGTTTTTAATGCATTGTTTTAATATATTTTGTTTATTTTGTTGGTTATAATTTTTGTTATCTTCTGTTACTTTTTCTTTGCTCCAAGTTAAAAATGAACTATACTCTCTTTCAATGTTTGGAAATATGTTTTTTTCATTTCTTGTTTCATATTTAGCTACACAATTATCCCATGACATGCTTTTTAAATCATTTAATATTTCTTCAACAATTCTATCAAATTGAATTTGGGTAATCTCTTTGCGATTACTTTCAAATGTATTTAATGTATTTGTATTTTGTTTTGTTTCTGGTTTTGGATCTTGCCAAAAAGTTGTTATCTCTAAACTAGAAGATGACGATTTATTTTTTGATGGTTTATTTTTTGATGGTTTTTGTTCAGATGGTTTGGTTGTTGTTGTTTTTATTTGGGATGGCACTTTGTTTGGTTTTTTAAAATATTGATATAAAAGAAAACTGCAAACACTCAAAAAGCAGCAATAAATAAAAATAGTTAATATTTTTTTACATTTTGATTCATATTATTTTATTCCTTGCTTCCTTTTGAAAATTGTTTTCTTTTTTAAAAAATATTTTATCCCTTACTTTTATTTTGCTTGTTTTTTTTGCAAGAAAAATACTAAGTAATTATAATTTTATTAAGTAAATTTAT
>NZ_JSWH01000035.1:0-1189 GCF_000803325.1 Chrysanthemum yellows phytoplasma | reverse complement strand
TTTTACTTATATTTTATCTTACAATTATTTATTGTATTATTTATTCTTTTATTTGTTATTCTTGATCGTTTAATTTAGATAAATGAACTGCCAAATATTCCAAAATAGGAATAACTTTAGGATATTTCATCCACGAAGGTCCTACAACTGCAATTCTTCCTTTCTCATTAGGATTTACATCAAAAGGAATAGAAAGAATCATACAATCTTTTAAAGGGGTAAGTTGCAAGCCATCAGAAAATTTAAAAGACAAACTATCTTGATTTAACATAATTTTTAATAATTCTTTACGCTCTAAAAGACCCATAAATTTTTTAATAATTTCAGGATTACTTAATTCAGGTTTTTCAAGCATTTTAGAAACCCCCGAAAAATAAAGATTCTCTGAGGCAAAACTACTAAAAGCTTCCATAAACAAAGCAATTAATTGTTCTTGAAAACAAATATATTTAGCAATAGTTTGTTTAAAAAAATCACTTTGAATAATATTGGATGCTTCTGATAAAAACTTATCTG
This sequence comes from Chrysanthemum yellows phytoplasma, assembly GCF_000803325.1. Taxonomy (NCBI): domain Bacteria; kingdom Bacillati; phylum Mycoplasmatota; class Mollicutes; order Acholeplasmatales; family Acholeplasmataceae; genus Candidatus Phytoplasma; species Chrysanthemum yellows phytoplasma. The sequence continues at coordinate 673 of NZ_JSWH01000035.1, read as the reverse complement.
TCAACAAATCATTTACTACTTGCACTACATCTTTAAGGTCATAAATGCTAATTTCTTTTGTTTGATCCAAAGAAATATTTTGATGTTGTACATTTCCTTTATCAGTAATAATCAAAATAACAGCTTGAGTACTATTTAAAGGAATAAAATCAATTTTAGTAATTTTACTATTATTAAAAATATCAGAACCAATTGCCATAGCAGTATAATTAGTTAAATTATTTAACAAATTAAGAGCTTCTTTAATTACTTGTCCTTTACAAAAACGCTTTTTTTGAATCACTTTGTCAATGCTTTCAAACATACAAGCAACATCATGATCACGTGTTAATAAATGGTTTAGATAGTAAGTATAGCCCTTAAAAGAAGGCACTCTACCACTAGAAGTATGATTTTTTTGTAAAAACCCTTCTTTTTCTAATTGCACCATATCATAACGAATAGTAGCACTTGCAAATTTAAGATAAGGCAAATGGGTAAGCAGTTTAGAACCTACGGGTTGTCCTTTTTGTGAATAGTTTTCCACTACAGCCTTTAAGATTAATTTTTTTCTATCTGAAAGCATATTCATCACCTCTTGGCACTCAAATTAACGATTGCCAATAATATTGTATTACTTTTTTTGTTTAATGTCAACCCTATATTTTCATTTTGTTATATTTTTATTAATTTT
>NZ_JSWH01000034.1:0-2382 GCF_000803325.1 Chrysanthemum yellows phytoplasma | reverse complement strand
TTTTAGTATTTTATTATTATTTGATTTGATTGAAATTATTGCAATGCAAAATAGCTAACATATTTATATCAAAATTATAAAACATTTTTAACTATTGCGGTGCCCTTCGATTTGTTTATGCTAATAGTTGGGTTCCGTGAGATTTTTAAACACAAAAAACTATAAAAAACATTTTGCTAATTTATTTGTATTATAAACATTTAAAAATTAAGTTAAATATGTTTTCTTTATACAAAATTTATTTATAAATGTAGAACAAATTTAATTTACTTTTTAAATGTAGATAAATGTAGAGTTTTTATAATGTATCTTTTAATTGTAATAATTACTCAAAATAATAACAATTATGTTATGTATATAAAAACACTTACTAAAAACATTTATCAATAATGTTATAATAATAGTATATAAGAGGTTTTGAAAATCTTATTTTTGTCCTTAAACATTTACTATTTTTATTTTTTGATATTCAAAGAAATGATTTGTCTTTTTGAACCATATTTAATTAAACAAAAATATGAGTTTTTTTAAAAAATTACTACAGGAGTAATGTATGTTTCCTTTGTTGGCTAATTTAATTACTGTTTTTAGGATTGTTTTAGTGTTTGTTCTTTTGCCTTTGATGTGTGTAAGTGAAAGTGAGCCTGAATTTGCTAATGTTTTGACTTTTCAAATTATCTTTATAGTGGCTGCTATTACTGATTATTTGGATGGTTATATAGCTAAAAAATATCAACAACAAACTGTTTTTGGTAAGTTTTTTGATCCTATTGCCGATAAATTATTAGTTATTATCACACTTTTTTATATTTGTCAATGTCGTTTGTCTGCTACGCAAGGAACTTTTTTATTTGCAGATACTCAAATGCCTAAAAAATTTTTTACTGCTGTTATTATGATTATAGTGATTAGAGAATTTTTAGTAACAGGAATAAGATTGGTAGCTTCTAATAAAGAAGGAGTTGTTATTAGTGCATCTTTTTGGGGCAAAGCCAAAACCGTTTTTACATTCGTTGCCATCATTTGCCTTTTTTTTGGGTTGTATACTTCTTCTACTTTTGCTTGTGATGCAAATTTAAAAAAATGGTTTGGATATCTAAGTAATATAGGTGATATTTGCCTGCTTGTTTCAGTTGTTTTAACTATTGTTTCTGGTTTTGATTATTTTTTTAAAAATTATAAAATTATTCGTAAAAATTTTGCTCCTGAGTAATTCATTTTTTTGATCCTCACTGTACCCTATTTTTTTAAAATATTTATTGTCTAGTTTTTGGGGTTCAGCGAGATCTTTATTTTGTTACTGCTGTTTTTATTATATTTTAAAATCTGTCTTTTATATATGTTTCTAAATTTTTACATTTATCTTTAATAATTATTTTCATCTTGCTCTTTTATCTTTATTATTTTAATTACAATATTTAAAAATTATATTTCATCAAAACTAAAAAAACCAAAGGAAAATTATTTATGCAAAATACACAAAACAAAAACGATTTAGAAGACACTATTAAGGATATTGAAAAAAAGTTTGGTAAAGGTAGCATTATGCAATTCAACTCCAAAACTCATAAAGGAATTGAATCTATTTCTACTGGTTCTTTGTCGTTGGATATTGCCTTAGAAATTGGTGGTTATGCTAAAGGAAGAATTATTGAAATTTATAGTCCTGAAAGTTCAGGCAAAACTACTTTAACTTTGCATGCCATTTCAGAGGCTCAAAAAAAAGGAGCTAATGTTGCTTTTATTGATGCAGAACATGCCTTAGACCCAAGTTATGCAAAGGCTATTGGAGTAAATCTTGATAAACTTTTAATCTCATAACCTGATTCATTTGAAAAAGCTTTAGATATTGCTTGTAGATTAATTGCAAGTGGCAAAATTAGTCTTTTGGTAGTTGATTCTGTAGCAGCATTAGTTCCTGAGGCAGAATTAGTAGGCGATATGGGTAATATGGCTATGGGTTTGCAAGCACGAATGATGGGGCAATCCATGCGTAAACAGTCAGGAATCATTAATAAAACTGATACAGTTGTTATCTATATTAATCAACTTAGAGAAAAAACAGGGATGGTTTTTTGTAATCCTGAAGTAACTCCAGGTGGTAAAGCCTTAAAATTTTTTGCTTCTTTGCGTTTAGACATTAGAAGATCATAAACCCTTAAACAAGGGTACCAAGTTGTAGGGATTCGTTCCAAAGTAAAAGTAGTTAAATCCAAACTTTCATCTCCTCTTAAAACTGCTACTATTGATATTATTTATGGTAAATGTATTGCTAAAATGATAGAAGTAATTGATTTAGCAACTAACCTTAATTTGATTCAAAAAAGTGGTTCTTGGTATAGTTTTAAAGATGAAAAAATTGGTCAAGGAACAGAAAATGTT
>NZ_JSWH01000033.1:0-3735 GCF_000803325.1 Chrysanthemum yellows phytoplasma | reverse complement strand
TAATTTTCATGCTTTTTTCTGATTGTTTAGCTTTTTGTTTTTGTTCTGAAGTCAAATGATAAGAAGGGGTTTTTAAATAATCTGGTTTTTTAAAACTAATTTTATTCAAAATAAACATCGTTGCTCCCACTAAAAAAGAAAGCAAAAAGATAACAAAAGCATTATTGGGATTAGAAGGGTTTAAATTAATGAATCCTAAAAAGGGCTTTTCAATTAATTTATCAGTTGCAAAAATACCTCCAGGAATAATAAAGCGACTTAAGGTTTGATTAATTGCAATAAATAAGGGAAGTTGCAAGAAAGACAATAAAAAGCCCCAAAAAGAAAAATTATTTTTGCGATAAACTTTTAAAATTTCTAACTGCATTTTTTGAGCTGAGGCAGGATCTTTTTTGAGAGCATATTTTTGCTTTACTTTTTCAATTTCGGGCTGAATTAAACTCATATTCATACTCAAAGTACTTGTTTTAGTATAAATAGGCCAAGTTAAAGTACGGATGAAAATAGTAGCTAAAACAATTCCTAACCCTAAGTTGCCAAAAAACATACCAGAAGCACCAGAAACTAAGAAAGTTGAGAAAAAATATAAAAAAGAGCCAATTGAAATTATTAAAACATTCCAAAAATAACCAAACAGGCTCCATTCCAGTCTAGAAGGAAATTGAATTGGAACTGAAGAATTAGTTATAAAAAGTTTTCTAGATATTAAATGGTCGTTATTGTTGTTTGTAAATTTAATATCAATGTTAGATGAATCATTATTGGAAGTGTTTTTGATATTTTCTGCATAATGATCTTTGTCAAAATCTAATTTTATATTTTCTAAAGAAAGAGGGGTTTTATCTTCATATGTTCTAAATTCTAATGCATCTTTTAATTCTTTTTTTTGATATTTATTGTTTTGAATATAATCATCATTAGTGCCTGCAGAAACTGTTAAAAAATCCTTCATTAATTTATTTTTGAATTCGGTTTTTTCTTTATCGTTTTTATTTTTAAAAACATCAGCATCTGGTTTAAAAGTTAAAAAACATTCTTTTTTATTTAATTTAGAAAGATCAAAATTAGAAACATCTTCTACTTCAGGATCTGGTTTTTTCATTAAACCAAAAAAATATTTTGCTTGTTTTTTTTTATTTAACATGCCTTTAAATTCGTCTTGCATAGCTATTTGAATTTCTTTCTTTTTGTTATTGATAACATAAACCACAAAAATATCAGCACATTCATTTAATTTAGAAGGATCATTATTTGTAAAATATTCTTCATATTTTTCGCTACTTTTAAAAACAAAAACTTTGTCAAAAACTTCTATTTTTTCACGCTTTGGAGGAGTAAGGAGCCAAAAAAATAACCCGAATAGAAAAATTGCTAAAAATAAAAACTTTTTTTTTGAAGAATGATTTCTAACATCCATTTTAATTAACTCCTTATTTTATTTATTTGAAAGTAATATGCGAGTTTTGGTAGCAAATTGCAAAAAGAAAGTTTTTAATTGTTGAAAAGTTAGGCTTTTGGCTTGAGCTTTAATAACAATAACAAAAAACATTTTGGGGTTAAGGCAAGGAGAAACACTCCTAATAATTGCTCTTAAACGACGTTTAATTAAATTTCTTTCGTGGGCTTTACCATATTTTTTGCCAACACTTAAAGCAAATTTAAAATGAGGAAAGGCAGTTTGTTTGACGTAATAAATAATAAAAAGGGAGTTCCCGTATCTTTTTTTAGATTTAAAAACAGGGGTGATTTCGCTTTCTTTTTTAAGAATATATTTTCTTTTCATCTTCTTAATAATCCTAAAATTCTTAACTTTTATATTCAAAACATCAATTAACAATTTTAAAAAATATAAATTCCACAATTATTAATGATACAATAGCAATAAAAAGAAATTTATCAAAAAAACACCGAAAAAGCGGTGTTTATTTTTGGTTTGAATTAATCAAAATCAAGTTAGTTTGATTTTAAACTGTTAGTTGCAAACGTCCTTTAGCTCTTCTTCTAGCAAGAACTTTGCATCCTCCAACAGTTGCCATTCTGGCTCTAAAACCATGAGTTCTTTTTCTTTTGATTTTACTAGGTTGATATGTTCGTTTCATAAAAAAACCTCTTTTCTTTTTAACACACTTCCTTAATTATAGCTTTTTTAGTATGAAATGTCAAGCCTAAAAGTTTTGAATAATTAAAAAATAGTGGTTGTGGGGGTAAAAATGTAAAAAATAAAATGTTTATAAAAAGAAAGAAAATATTTGGAGAAATGATTTAGTATTAAATGTGTTGAAACTTTTTGGTTGGCTTTTATAACAAATCATTTTTAAAATAATTTCAATAAGCTCTAGCAAATAAGACAGTTTGAAGGGCTTTTTTGTTAGTAACAGGGCAGTTAGCAGTAATTAAATTAGTTTCTAAAATAACTCTGGCAGTAGCTCCTGTTTCTTGTTTAATTTGCAATTCGGCATCAGTTCCTGAAATACTCATTGCTACATAACCACCTTGTTTGAGATAAGTTTTAAATTCTTCATAAGTGGTAGCTTGTTTGCGATTTTGTTCTAAATGTTGCAGTGCTTTTTGATACATGTTATTGTGGATGGTTTCAAATAATTGCGGGATTTGAGATGGCAAATCTTTGGTTTTGATATTTTGTTTGGCGAAGTTATATCTTTGAAAAATAGTAACTTCATCATTTTCTAAACCACGTTTGCCAATTTCTATACGCAAAGGAACACCTTTAAGTTCATATTGACTAAATTTCCAACCAGCAGTTTTGTCTTGTAGATCGAGATGAACGCGATAGTTTTTTTGAAGGATGGAAAAGAGGTTTTCGGATGTTTGTTTTACTGCATCATCTTGAGGTTGCAAAGGAATGATTACAATTTGCATAGGAGAAACATAAGGCGGTAAAACTAGTCCTTCATCATCGCTGTGAACCATAATTAAAGCTCCAATTAAACGTGTAGAAACACCCCAAGATGTTTGATGAACATATTTTTTTTGATGGTCGCAATCTTGAAATTGGATTTTAAACGATTTAGCAAAATTAGTACCTAAGTAATGAGAAGTTCCTGCTTGAAGAGCTTGTCCGTCATGCATTAACGCTTCGATAGAATAAGTGATGAGGGCTCCAGCAAATTTTTCTGTTTCGGTTTTTTTGCCACATACAAAAGGAAGGGCTAAAAGGTTTTTGCCTAACTTTTGATAAATATCAAGGATGGATAAAGTTTGCTGCATCGCTTCTTGTTCGGTAGCATGAACAGTGTGTCCTTCTTGCCACAAAAACTCTTTACCTCTTAAAAAAGGTTTAGTCGTTTTTTCCCAGCGAACCACATTGCACCATTGATTATATAACTTAGGTAAATCACGATAAGAAGTGATTGTTTTAGAATAATATTGCGAAAATAAAATTTCTGAAGTAGGGCGAATCACTAGTTTTTCGGATAAGTTTTTTTTGCCTGTAGTTGTTATCATTGCTGCTTCTGGAGAAAATCCTTGAATATGATTTTTTTCTTTGTGAAATAGTTTTTCTGGAAAAACTAACGGAAAATAAACATTTTGATGACCTGTTTTTTGTAAAGTACAATTAAGATGTTTTTGAATATTTTCCCACAAAGCATAACCATAAGGAAGATAGATAATAAAACCTTTTGCCTCAGAATAAGCTATTAATTCAGCTTTAAGACAAACATCTGTATACCATTTTCCAAAATCAGATGAGCGAGCAGTAACTGTTTTAACTCG
>NZ_JSWH01000032.1:0-2408 GCF_000803325.1 Chrysanthemum yellows phytoplasma | reverse complement strand
AAAAATTATTATAAACATTATTTAATAATAAAATATCCAGATTATAAAGTTATATTGAGGCCCATAGCCAAGTGGTAAGGCAACGGACTTTGACTCCGTGATTCGTTGGTTCAAATCCAGCTGGGTCTGCCATTTTATAAGTGTTTATGAGTGATTAACGAACAAAAATAACAAAGGTAAACGCGGGTGTGGCGGAATGGAAGACGCACTAGACTTAGGATCTAGCGCTTAGGCGTGCAGGTTCAAATCCTGTCACCCGTACCATGCAACCTACTTGTAAATGAAGGGATATGATGTCAATGGTAGCATAACGGTCTCCAAAACCGCTCGTTCGGGTTCGAATCCTGATATCCCTGCCAAAAAAATTACCCCCAATAAAAATATTTTAATAAAATAAAAAAACAATTAATTTTTTTGACAATCATTTTTTTGCTTTATTAAGATATTTTAAAATGAATTTTTTAATCATTTTGCTCTTAAAATCTAAAAAAACCTTATTTATCTTTTTCAAACTACCCAAAAAAACAACTTTATCTTAAAAAACCACCAAAATCAATTGACAATTGTTTCTTTTTTTGATTAAATAAAGGTGTAGATATAAAGTTTTATGATAAAATAAATATAAGCTATATTTAAGTTTTTTATAAAGCTAACAAATAAAGTATAAAACTTTTACAAACGCTTTTATTAGGAGGTTGGTTTTTTGAGATTTGAAGAATTGGTAACTTGGGTTTCCAATAATCCTTGGATTTGGGTTGTTGGCGCTGTTTTGTTCCCTGTATTGATATTTCTTTTAGTAAAATTAGTGATTAAAACGCTAATTTTCATTTATGTTGTTAATTTTCGTATTGCAGCTTTTTTTAGTCCTTCCAAACCGTCTAAAGAGAGCAAAAACAACGACAACAAAAACGAACAACCTCAAATTCCCAATGTTTTGATTAATAACAAAGACTTTGATTCTAATTGTTTAATTAATTTAAAATTAATGGAGATGATGGACAAAAAAGATAACAACCGTTCGCAAACCGATCTTTTAGAATTAAAGCATAAAATGCTTGAAACTTATTTTAATCAAAAGATCTTTGAATTAGAAATGAAACAAAAAATTAAAGAATTAGAAGAAAAACAACAGCAATCTAAAGCTGATACCATTCCTAATAATGCCCAAACTTTTAACTCACAAAAGAATTTTTGGGATGAAATCCCAGAAACTTTAAAACAAGTTTTAGAAAAATTAAATAACATCGAAGAAATGCAGTTCGAAATTTTACAAGATTACACTAAAAAAACTTATTACAGTTCTGATGATAGAGTTTTGTACGTTCATCCAGAAGACTTTTTGCACATCAATAAAGCTTTAGGACATAAAAAACAACAACAATTAAAAAATTAAATAAAAATATTAGGATGAAAGTATGTAAAAGCCCCTTTTTGCATGCTTTTTCTTTTTATCATTTCGAAAAAACTACCTTTTTTAAACTAGTTTTGATTTTGCCTGTAAACAGATTACCTGATTTTTCCTTGCAACATCTTTCCAAACAATTCTAATTACCATTATTTTTTATGACATCACCACTATTAGGATCATAATTATAAACCTCTTTATCATCATTTTTGCTTTGATATTTGTATTTTGCACGCCAAATTCTTATTTCTGTTTTGGGGTCATATTTATTTATATAATCAATATTTCCATTAGGGAAATATTTTGTATGTTTGATTTTATTTTGGGTTTGAGGATCATATTCTAAAACATATTCTACTTTGCCATTTTTACTATTATGGTGAGTTTCTTTTATAACATTTCCGCTTTTAGCATCATATTCATGCATATATAAAATATTTGATTTGTCTTCTGCAAAACTTATTTCTTTAATTAATTTTTGCGTATGCGGATCGTATTCTTTAATATCTAAGATATTTCTGTCATTTTCAAAGACAGTATGTTTAATTTTATTGGCAGTTTGCAAATCATATTCTATGATATACCAAACACACTTTTCATCACCATTAAACGCTGTGAGTTTAATTTTTTTATTTGTTTTGCTATCATAATCCAAAATATGGTCAATGTTTCCATCCATGTTATAGATTTTTTTTTGAATAACATCCACATTATGATTAGGTTTGTTTTTTGTTGGGCTTATATTATCGATACTAATTATATTATCAATATTGTCAAAAGATTTAAAAATTAGCACCACTAACAACAATAATGTAAAAGTAGTTTTAATAGTTGCGAACCTAGTTCTTAATTTTATAATTTTCATATTTTTTAATTTATTATTGGGAAATTCTTAGATGTAATTTAATTTATCTTTCATTTAATTTATTTATTGTGAGATTAAGCATTTTTATAATACTTTGGATTATATGGTATTTTCAATAATATTATAACATTTATTTTA
>NZ_JSWH01000031.1:0-910 GCF_000803325.1 Chrysanthemum yellows phytoplasma | reverse complement strand
TAATAAAAAAAATATTATACGTTTATTAAGTATTTTAATTATAATTATGTTAATTCATGCTTGTCTTTATGCTATAAATGGTTATTTATGTTATTTGCCAAGTATTAAATATATTCTAAAAGATAATCCATATTATGATATCTTTTTTGCTAATGAAATAACTTCCTTTATCACTATTTTTGTTCTTAATTTAGAAACAGTTATTACTTGTAATTTATTATTATTTGGTTGTGTTATTTATCTTAATCCAAGATTAAAGATTATTTATCAAACTTATTTTTATGAATAAACAATAACATAAATGAATAAACAATAACATAAATGAATAAACAATAACATAAATGAATAAACAATAACATAAATGAATAAACAATAACATAAATGAAAAACTTTTTTTGCAATTCCCAATAAGACAAATTTAATAATATTTACCAAAAATATAAAATAAATTTTTGAATCCTCCAAACCAAATTATTTTTTTTAATACTTGCCAATTATTAAATCTTATGATATAATAAAAGTGCTTTGGCACTTAAATTATTTATTGCCAAAATTAAATCATTACAAAAATATTTTATTTGCTATAATAAATTATTAAATTAAAAGGAGTTTAATCATGAAACAAAAAACAATTATCCCTTTACATGACAATGTTGTTTTAAAATTGAAAATGGAAGAAACTAAAACAGCTAGCGGAATTATTTTGGCTTTATCAGAAAAAGAAAAATCCTCTGTTGGGGTTGTTGTTGGAGTAGGTTCCAAAGTTGAAGGTTTAAAAAAAGATGATGAAGTAGTTTATAAAAGCTATTCTGGTAGCAAAGTTACTTTAGGAGAAAAAGATTATTTAATTGTTGCTGTAAAAGATATTTTGGCACAAATTAAATAAGATAATATAGATAAGATAAATAAT
>NZ_JSWH01000030.1:0-7713 GCF_000803325.1 Chrysanthemum yellows phytoplasma | reverse complement strand
TTAATAAATATAGTTTAAAATAATTAAGTTATCTAAAAATGAAACAGTTAGGTTTTTTAAAAAGAAGGTTGATACCATTGATTATTTTCAATTATTTTAACTGCATTTTGATCTAATTGGTTTTTCCATTCTAAAATAGTTTTGGTTTGTATTATTTGGTTAGGTAAAATATCTGCTAAGGGAGCAAGGACAAAAATTCTTTCTAACATATAGGGATGAGGAATAGTTAATTTAGGAGTTTTGCAAGTATGATTACCCAAAAACAAAATATCTAAATCAATAGTACGCGGTCCCCATAATTCTAGTCGTTTTCTTTTGAGTTTCATTTCTACAGATAATAAAAAATCTAAAAAAAGTAAGGGAGGTAGGAAAGTTTTGATAAGAGCAGCAGCGTTTAAAAATAAAGGTTGGTCTGTTTTTCCCCAAGGAAGAGTTGCATACAAAGGAGAAACTTTCAAAACTTCGCATTGAGGATGCAAATTAATCATTTTTAAAGCAGTTTGTAAATTATTCTTTTTAGCTCCCAGATTACTACCAAGTCCTATGGCTGCTACATTGTTATTAAGTTTCATTGTTTTATACGTTCTTTACTTGGGTATAGTTATAAAAAATAGAAAAATGTTTGCAAAATATTTGTTTTTAGAAAAATATTTGATAAGTTTGACAAGTCATAAATTCTTTTTTAAAAATGTGTTTTATTTGCGTTTTTTATGTTGCAAAAATTAATGTTTTTCATTATTTTAAAAGGGATAATTTTAAAATATATTTAGGATAACAATATTTATATTTTTTTCATTAAAGTATCTGCTAAAAGCAAACTATTTTTATTCATTTTGACATTATGCACTCGAAAAATCGAAGCTCCTTTAGTTCTTAACAAAAAATTAGCAGTAGCAGTAATGGCATCTAATGATTCTACTTGCAAAAGGCTTTCAGTTGGAATTATTGCTTTAAGAAATCTTTTACGTGAAAGACCTACCAATATGGGTAGTTCCATTTTAGTTAATTGCTCAAATTCTTTTATAATATCAAAGTTTTCATCAATGTTTTTTTCAAAACCAAACCCAGGGTCAATTACTATTGCCTCTGTTGCAATTTGGGCTTGTTTGGCAATTTCTAAGGAATGATTTAAAAAATAAAATTGGTCTTGCAAGGCATTAGAAAGTTTTTTGCGATTTCTGCCTGTATGCATAATACAAACACCTGCATTTAATGAGGCAATTGTTTGTGCCATTTGAGGATTTTGTTGCAAGCCACAAACATCATTGATAATATGAGCTCCAGCTTTAATGGCTAATTTAGCGGTTTGAAAATGATAAGTATCAACAGAAATAATGGCTTTAGGATGACGTGATAATTCTTTAATAACAGGCAAAATGCGTTTTTGTTCTTCTAAAGGAGTAATTGGGATTGCTCCTGGACGAGTAGATTCGCCTCCAATATCAATGATATCAACACCTTCTTTGAGACAACGAAGAGCATGATTAACTGCTTTTTGAGTAGTAAAATGTTGGTTTCCATCTGAAAAAGAATCAGGAGTAACATTAATAATTGCCATAATTAAGGATTTATGAGAAATTTCAATTTGGCGGTTGTGAGCCAGTTTCCATATTTTAGGGTGTTTGGAATATAAATTAATTGTTTGATTGTTAAGTCCCATCATAAACTTGGTTACCTTTATATCTATGTTTTATAATTTTAAGAATTGGAATAAAGTTATTTTGCCAAAAGATGTTTATTATTAAAGAGGGTTGCCAAAAGACACAAAAAATGTTTTTTCATAAATTCATTTTAGAAAAAAATAATAAGGCTAGGGGGGTTATTAAAATAGATATTTTTATAACAAATTAATCTTTTTCTAAAATAAATGTCAAGGAAAAAAAGAAAAGACCGTGCTGATACGGTCTTCGCTTATTTGAAAATTAAGTATTGAAATAAATAAGCAATTTATATAATTTAAAATTTTAAAGGAGCTTAAAATTAAAAATAGTTTTTACTTGCAAATCACAAATAATAAAAATAGCAAAACAATATTATGGTTTTTGTATGTTATATTTTATCTGTAATTGTTTTTCTTTAGTTTGGAATCCAGAAGGAAAAACTTTAGAAGCATAAATGGTAAATTGAACAATAATTTTTTTTAAATTACCGTTTTTATCAATAATAACTGGTTTATTTTTATTGTCATAAGAAACAAAACTTTGTTTAGGTTGTTCTTTGTATTTCCATAAAATCTGAACATTAAAAAAATCTTTTAATTGTTCGTTTAAATCAAGGTTTTCAAAAAAATAATTAATATCTAGTTTGGTATTTTTTCCGTTTATAAAAGTTAATTTGTCATTTTGAGTTTTTAGAGTAGCTTCTTGTTCAAAAATAACTCTATCTGTTTGTTCTGTTGTCATTAAAAAACTATGTTCTGTAGGAACTAAAAATTTTTTATTGGTGTCGTGAAGATCTGCGGGTTCGGAAACTGACAATTCTGCAGGAGCAGCAATTTTTAATCCAAAATTACTATCCTTTTTCAATTTATGCCAATCTTCTATAGCATAAGCGATGGTTGTAATAAAAAAAATTAATACTAAAACCAAAAGTATTTTGAAAAAAAGTTTTTTTCTTTGGTAAAACATAGACACTTATTTGGTTCTTTCTAACATCAAGGATATAAAAATATAATGTAACTAAAATATAGCTACAATTTTATTGTATCTTAAAATAGCCAAAAAGAAAATCAAAAAGATTGTTTAAGTGTTTTTTAAAGGTGGGTTTTAAAAGTTTTTGGGATAAAAAGTTTTGACTGTTCTAAAACTTTAAACAAAATCAGGGATTAAAAAATAATGCATTCCATTATAAGTTAATCTGTAATTTCGTTAAGATAAAATCCAAATCCTTTATAGCCAATATGAGCTGCTACTACAGGAGAAATAGCACCATAAAGAGTAGCTTTAATTTGGGGGTTAGCTAATTTTTTGATTTGTGCTAAAAGTTCTTTGGCATCTTTGTCATCATCTACATAAATAACTTGAATATCAAGTTTATTATTTGCAGTTTTGTGTTCTAATATTTTTTTAAGACAATAATTAAAACAGTTTTTTAAGTTTCTTACTTTTTTTTCAATTGATAACACTCCTTGTTGAAATTTTAAAATAGGATGTATTTTCAAAAGATTGCCAATTAAAAATCTAAATTTGGAGATACGTCCATTATAAGCTAATATTTTTAAATTATTAACAGTGCATAACAAAAAGCCTTTTAGTTTTTCTTCATTGATTTTATCAGTGATTGTTTGAGGGCAAACATCAGGGTTTTGAGTAAGCCAATCATTGATTCTTTGTAAGAAAAAATAAACTCCAGGACCAATATTTTGAGTATCAATAACAGTAATATTAGGATTGTTAAGCATTTTTTTAGCTAAAAGAGCACTATTATGAGTACCACTTAGTTTACTGGATAAAGTTAAACAAATAACGTGTTTATATCCTAAGTCAAATTGTTCCTTGAAAGCTTTAATAAAAAGCTCTGGATTGGGTTGGCTGGTAGTTACTTTTTGTTTGTTTTCAATAAAATTTAGTAAAGTGGTATTGTAAATGGCACCATCAATATAGCTAGTTTCTCCAACAATTAATGTTAAAGGCACTACTGAAATATCTTCAAAAAAGTTTTTGCCATAAGTATTTCCGCAAGTAGAATCAACTACAATGCCTAATTTTCGTTTATTCATTTATTTGTTTCCTTTTCTTCTTTGATTGGTATATTTGGTTTGGGGGTTGAGGTTAGTTGGGATTGTTTTATTTTATAAAATGGGGTTGTATTTTATTTATTTTGTATTTTGAAGAATTTTTATTTTAATTAATTCATAAAAATAGCTAAATATTCTTTAAGTTTTTCTTGTTCGTTAGTTTGAAACATCATCCCTTCTAAAGCAATAGAAATATTTCCTGTTTCCTCAGAGACAACAATTGTCATACTATCTGTAGTTTCGCTAATCCCTAAAGCTGCACGGTGACGCGAACCAGTTTTTTTGTCTAAGGAATCAGCTGATGAAGACAAGGTAAAATAGGCACTAGCGCACAAAATTTTATCTCCTCTAATAATAACTGCTCCATCGTGTAAAGGTGTGTTGAGAGCAAAGATGTTTAATAACAATTCTTTAGAAACATTACCATCAATTAAGATAGCTTTTTGGGCGTATTGTTCCAAAGTATTATTTTTTTCAATCGTAATTAAGGCTCCTATTTTACGAGAAGCAAGTTCTAAAGTAGCTTTAATAATTTCTTTTTGGGTATTATCTCCACCCATAAAAAAGTTTTGTCGTTTGATGTTCCAATGCTTAGACCAATTATTAAAAGCAACTCTTAAATAAGGAGCTTTGATGATGATGATACTAGTTAGAATAAAATTTAATAAACAATCATAAATGTTTTCAGAAATATCTAAACTAAGATATCTTTTAAAAATAGGTTCAACAAAAGTATAATGGTAGCTTTTCAAACAATAAACAAGGGAAAATAACAGCAAAAATAAAAATACCATATTTAAAACTTGATATTTGCGTAAGAAAAAATGAAAAACAATAAAGATACACAAAAACAAAAAAACTGTCCATAAAGGAGAAGTGCCAAACATAGAAATTCCTTTCAAAAATGATTATGATTGATAAATTGAAAAATTTGGTAGGCGAAAAAAGGGGCGATATTAGAAAGCAAAACAATCAATTTATAATTAATTTTTAGCAAGCAAAAACCAAAGCAAACCATTTTATTTTGAAATAATAAATTTTGAAATAATAAAATAATAAAAGGATAAAATAACGAAATTAGTTAATACAATTTATAATAATTGTTTGTGTTTTTGAATAAAGATTTTTTTAGCCCATATCATAACTAATGAATAAATAACTACTAAAAATAACAAAAAGGAAAAAATTGTAGGTTTTTCAAAAATTGATTTATCTAAATTAAGGGCTTGACTTACAATAGGCATTAAAGGAAGGAAAGTAGTAATTACCAAACCTAACCAACAACATGACATAATAAGGAAAGAAGGAAGGTTTTTTTGATTGTTTTTAGCAATAATTTTGTCAGTTCGCAGTAAGAAAAGGGTTAATGTTTGTGACCACATTGAAAAAATAAACCAACTAGTTTGAAATAATTGTGGACTTTGGGATAAGTTTTTTAAAATAAATTTCATTCCAATTAAAAAAGCCACATCCAATAAGAAAGAAAAAAAACCAAACCATAACATAAAACTTTTAATACTTGCAAAATCCCATTTGCGTGGTTTTTGTAAATAAATATCATCAACATTATCAAAAGGAATAGCAAAACAAATCAAATCATAGATAAGGTCTAAAAATAAAACTTGTAAAACTATCATAGGTTGAAAATTAAGACATAAACTAGCAAGCAAAATACTGAGGGAATTGGCAAAATTAGAAGATAGAGTAAATTTAATGTATTTAAGGGCGTTAGTATAGGTTTTTCTTCCTTCTACAACTCCTTGTTCTAAAACGATAAGTTGTTTTTCTAACAAAATAATATCTGCAATTTCTTTAGTAATTTCAGCACCACTATCAACACAAATACCTAAATTAGCTTGTTTCATAGCAGAAGCATCGTTAATTCCGTCACCCATAAAAGCAACGATATTGCCTTTTTGTTTAAAAACAGATACAATTCTTGCTTTTTGTTCGGGGGATAATTTAGTAAAAAGATTAGTTTTTTGAGAAGCTTCGTAAAGAGCATCATCACTTAAATTATCGATGATACTTCCTTGAAGACAATAAGTTGTTTGAATATTTAATTTTTGGGCAATAGCTTTGGTAAGAATATCGTTGTCTCCTGTAAGGATTTTAACAATAATACCTTTTTGTTGCAAAGAGGCAATAGTTTGGGTTGAACTTTCTTTAATAGGGTCTAAAAAAGTAAGCAATCCGATTAGAACCATTGATTTTTCTTCAATTTGTCCAGGAGTAAAACAGGGTTGTTGTTTGGGATTTGAGATAAGTTTTTGGGCTACTCCAACTACGCGATAACCTTTTTGATTATAAGTTATGGTTTGTTGCAGGACTATTTGTTTGCTTTGGTCACTTAAAGGAACAACTTTGCCTTCAAGTTCTACATGATCACAAATAGCAAGTATTTCTTCAATTGCTCCTTTAGTAATCATTTGTTGTTTTTGGGAAACATCTTGTATTACTACACTCATTTTTCTTCTTTTAAAATCAAAAGGAATTTCATCAATTTTGGTAAATTGCTCGGTGATTCCTTGTAAAGAAGGATGTAGAGTTTGGGCATTATTTGTTTTGGTAATAATGGCTTTATCAATTAAACTTTTAAGCCCTGTTTGAAAAAAACTATTCAGATAGGCATGACGCAAAACACGGATATCTTCGTTGCCATTAAGGTCTAAGAAATTTTCCAAAAAGATTTGGTCTTCGGTAAGGGTTCCTGTTTTGTCAGTAAATAAAATATTCATTGCTCCAAAACTAGAAATAGCATTTAGGTTTTTAACAATTACTTTGCGCTTGGATAAAGCAACAATTCCTTTAGAAAAAGAAGTAGCAACAATTAAGGGAAGCATTTTAGGAGTAAGTCCAAAGGCAATAGTAAGAGCAAAAAGAAATGATTGTAATAAAGTATTTTGAGGTTTTTTAAAGTTGAATAAAAATACTAAAGGCGCCATTAAACAAATACATATCATAAGTAATTTAGCAATGGTATTAATACTTTGATCTAAGTGTGAAAGGGATTTTTTTTTAGTAATTTCCTGGCTGATATTACCTAAATAAGTATCTTTTCCGGTGACTAAAACAATACCTGTAGCATAACCAGAAATAACAGTTGAACCTGCTAAAACTAATTTAGGATCGTCTAAAATAGTTTCACTTTGTAAAAAAGCACACGCCATTTTTTCTACTGGTTCTGATTCACCAGTAAAAGTAGTAGTTTTTACAAAAAAATCTTTAGTTTCTAATAATTTAATATCAGCTGGAATAATATCTCCTGCCGAAAGAATAACAATATCTCCTCTTACTACTTCTTCTAAAGCGATTTCCAATTTAGAATTATTTCGTTTAACTGCAGTTGTATTTTGTACCAAAGTTTTTAATTGAGAAGTAATTTTTAAATGTTTACTTTCTTGACTAAATTGGACAATGACAGAACCCAAAAACATTAAAATAGTAGTTATAATAGTAGCATAACTTCTATTTTCTGGACTGGGAGTAAGAACATCATTAACCAAAGAAATAAGAGTTAAAATTAATAAAACAATATTAAAAGGAGTAATTGCAATTTGGAGTAATTGTTTAGTAAAAATGGTTTTGATTTCTTGGGATAAAATATTTTTACCATACAAACTTTGATGCAACATTACTTGATTTTGATCTAATCCTTGAAAAGAAGAATTAAGGGTTTGTAGAGTTTGTTCTTGGGATTTTTGACTCATAGTTTTTAAAAAATCAATTGTTTCTTGGCGTTTTAAATTTACTTTTTTCATATTAATCAATTCCTTTTTTGATATTTTTAAAAGTTAAAAGTTAATCAAAAACAATTAAAAACTGAAACTTTAATAATTGATAATTAGGGTAAAATGTTAAATAAATGATATTAGTTTACAAAAATATTATAATATAAAAAGCTATGTTTATTATAGACAATAAGTTTTTTTGGTAGTTTTTTGGGTGGGGGGGTGTGTTAGTTTATATATACTATT
>NZ_JSWH01000029.1:0-1690 GCF_000803325.1 Chrysanthemum yellows phytoplasma | reverse complement strand
TTTTGCCAAGTTCTAAAATTGCTATGTTTAACGATGTGCTAAATTATCATTTGAATTCAAATGTAGAACAAGGTTTTTTCTTTTTTGATCTTTCTCCATTAGACGAAATTAAACAAGTAGAACTTACTTTTTGTGATTGTCCTACAGATTCTACCCTTTTAGAAATAGCTAAAGATTTTTTTGAAGGAATAATAGATAACAATTTCGAAGTAACCCCTCAACAAATGGAGAAATTTGGCAAAGATATTGTTAAAACATTGCCACATTCTATAAAAACAGAAATAGTTAAAAAAAGAATTAAAGAATATATTAAGAAAAAGATTAATCAAAAAGTAGGACATGCTATTGCTAAAACAGCTTTGAAAAAAAGCACTAAAAAAGAAGTAGGTAGTTTTTGGGGCAAAGTATTTTTTCCTGAGGTTTTTGAAGCAGCTGAGGCAGCAGAAAGAAAATACGAATCTTATGCGTATATAAATAAAAAAATTATTTTTGATATAACAAATAATTATTATAAAAAAACAATTGGATTTTCAGTTCATTTTCCTTCTGAAGATGTTATAGAAGTTTATGAATTATTTTTAGATAATAACAAAAGATCTTATAGGTTAATCCAAAAAAGTTAAATTTCTAATTCTTCGCATGTTTTAATTAATATTTTACAACCTAAACACGGGTTCGTTCCTCAATATTTAAATCTTTATTGTGGTAAAAGAATAAACTAAAATTATAAGGAGGATTGATAAATATGAAGTTCTTAGATTTCATTTTTGATAATCCTGAGTATTTTAATAAATTGTTAAAAAAATCTCATAATCATAAAAATCAAAAAATAAATAAATTAATGCAAAAACATGTTTCTAATAAAACTGATAAAATAGTTTCTTATAAGATGATTTTTATAAAATTTTTTTATCCTTAATTTATTTTGTTTACTATCAGGATTAATTATTTATCAGTTATTAAGCCACTATCACAGTACATTATATTCTTTTTTACAAACCAAAATAACAAATATAAAGGAATTGATTTTATTTTTAATTGGCTTTAAATTAATCATTATTTTGATATGTTGTTTTTATAAATTAAGTCTTTATTATTGGAATTGTTTTTTGCCGATAGCTCTTCATTTGATGGTTATATTAGTAGGTTTTTTGTATGCTGCTTTATTTTGCTTTTACCGCTTTTATGGGAAACAATATTTGGACTTTTCCCCTTTTATTCAACATTTAATTCCTTTAGTTCCTTTAATATCTTTGTTAATTACTATTTTGATTTTAGTTTTTATTACTGTTTTATATAAAATAAATAAAATTAAAGTTTATCCTGGATTCATTAAAGTTTTAAAAATATTTTTTCTTATTAGTTTTATTGGTGAAATTATTTGTTTTTCTTTATACTGCTATCATAATTATTTTTCTAACTTCTTTTTTCTTATTATCCTTATATTTTTATCCTTAATAACTTTTATCATAGGTATTTTAAGATGGGTTTATGTTTTACATCAATTAGATAACTTTGCTAAAAATGCTAAAAATAAAGTGCTTGCCAAAGAATGTGAATGGATTTTAGTGAATTTTTTATGGCTTTCTAGTATGGAAGTATTTTGTGGTATATTTGAACTTTTTATATATGTTATTACTTATTTAGGTAATATAAAAAATGATAAAAGATAAAAATTTAAGTATTTATA
>NZ_JSWH01000028.1:0-980 GCF_000803325.1 Chrysanthemum yellows phytoplasma | reverse complement strand
AATTAATAACTGCCAAAAATTATTATTAGCACTTTAATCAAGCTTAAAAAATTAATAATCATGCCAAAGCGTGCAAAAATTAATTTTAAACCTAAGTTTATTTTATCTTAAAAAAGCTGTTTTGTCAATCTATTTTGAGCTTTTTTTACTTTTTTCTTATTTATTTGCTACTTTAATTATTATTTTGTCAAATTACAACAATATAACTAAATTAATTTGAGTTTTTTTAATAAATTAATTTTGTTGAAGTCCCATTTTTATGTTTCACCTCCGTAAAAGGTTTTGAAAACAAAGAAACTACTAAAAAATGGTTCTTAAAAGTATTTTTACCAACATTAAAAGTTAACGACGTAGACAAAACTGACAAATTTAGAGTTGGAGTAAAAGTTAAAGCACAAGATAACAATGATTTTGAAGTATATACCAAAGACTCCAAATTTGCTCTTACCAAAGATAACAAATTTGTTTCAGCAGAAGTTCAATTAGAAGTAGAATTATTAACTCTTGATGGTTTAGTTAAAAATAACACCGATACTGCTGATTTTGAATTAACTATGCAATATGAAGTAGTGGATGAAAATGGTAATGTAATTGCAGAAAATAACAAACTAACAGAAGCTCAATCAGCTAAATCCAAAATAAATTACACTAACACATACTAACAAACACTTTCCATTAACAAACATGTATAAATTGAATAAATTACTCTTTAATAACATTATTTTATAATCTTTCATTAACTTAAATAAATATCAAATAATCAATTCAAAGGCTATTAATTATTTAATAGTCTTTGATGTCTTAAACTCTTTATCTTTTTTGATGGTTTAACTAACTAAAAACCTAATGAATACTTTATAATTAACTTAAATAATTAAAAAACCGTCAATTTTAGAAAGAAAGAAGGGGATATTTTTCCAAAAATTTATCAATTTTCTAAAAAAAGGCATTAACTAAAATGTTTTTATCCAATACTTATA
>NZ_JSWH01000027.1:0-3472 GCF_000803325.1 Chrysanthemum yellows phytoplasma | reverse complement strand
ATAATATAATGATTTTAATTAAAATAAATAAATTAATGGTGCGGATAGTGAGATTTGAACTCACACAAGATATTTCTTACATGCCCCTCAAGCATGCACGTCTACCGTTCCGTCATATCCGCTTAAAAATGATCTTATAGATCACTTTTGTTATTCTAATGAAACAATGTAAGGAATGTTGTTATTTTGGCTTTCTAAGGTTTCTAATTCAATGTGGTCGTAATTAGTTTCTAAGAAAGTTTCTAGTTTTTCTAATTCTTTTTCATCAGTACATGAAGGATTATAAAAAACAGTTAAAAAGGTTTGATGAGGTTTAATCATTTTTTGGAGTAATGTTTTTAATGCTCGATATTTATCTTTATTAGTAGCTATTATTTTTTCTTCCCAAACAGATAAATATTCTTTTTCTAAAAGAGTTTGATTGGATATGTTTTTAGCATCTTTTTTATCAGCATAGATAATTTTTCCTGTTTGGATGTTTTTGATAGTTTCTTCCATGATAGTTTTGTTTTGTACTAAATCCAATGATTTATCAAAAGCTAAAAGAGCACTGTATCCTTGAGCGATGTTTTTAGTTTGTAAAAGGACAATTTCTTGATTGGTTCCTTGTAATTGTTTTAGTTGGGTTTTAAGCTTTTCTAAAAGAGATGTGTCATTAGGTAGGATAATGATGTTTTGGGAAGTATTTGTTTGGAGAAGTTTTTCAAAAGTAGTAGGGTTAAAAGTAGATTGTTTTATAATGTGATTTACTTTAAGGTCAGCAAAGACTTTTTGGCTTTTGGTATCATTTACAAATGCAATAAAAAAATATTTTTGATCTTTATTTGAGTTAGGTAAGTTTGAAGGTGACTTTGGGTCTGGGGTAGGTTCTTGTTGTGGGGTAAATGTGTCGTGTTTTTGATCTAAAATTGATTGATGTTGTTCTTTCATGTTGTCAATTTTGCTTACCTTTAATGTGCCATAAGTTAAGAGTTTTTCTAAAACTTGTCCTGGTTTGTTGGTATGGATATGTATTTTTAGAATTTCTTGGTCTTTAACTAAAACTAAAGAATCTCCTATTTGTAATAAAGCTTGTTTAAGTTGTTTCATATCAAGGTTTTTTTCTTGGGATGCTTTGATTTGAAAAATGTATTCAGTGCAATAAGTATATTTAATATTAACTTGTCCCAACGTTTGTATTTTATCAGGATTTGTGTGTGTTTGGGTATTTTGGTTTACTTGAAGTAGTTTTTGGTCTTGTAAAAATAATAACATTCCTTTAAGGATTTCAACAAAGCCAGCCCCTCCACTATCAACTACTCCTGCTTGTTTTAAGACTTCTAATAATTCAGTTGTTTGGGAAAGAGTTTTTTGGGCGTTTTGTAAGAAATTGGATAAAACATCTTCAATAGTACTAAATTGGGATTTAGCTTTGAGAGTTTGTTTAACAGCTTCACGAAAAACAGTTAAAATAGTGCCTTCTTGAGGTTCTATAATAGCTTGGTAAGCTTTTTGGTAGCCTCCTTCAAGTGAATGGATAAAATCATTAATATTGATAGTTTCTTTATTGAGTTTTTGGTAAGTTTGTGCCATTCCTGCAAAAAATTGGGATAAAATAACTCCTGAATTGCCTTTGGCACCCATTAATAATGCTTTTGATAAAACTTGGGATACTTCTACTATGGAACGAGTTTCTAAATTGCTAATTTCTTTAACGCCTGACATCATAGTAATTTTCATATTAGTTCCTGTATCTCTATCTGGTACGGGAAAAACATTTAAATTATCAATGGTTTGGTAGTTATTTTGTAAATTGATAGCTCCGTTAGTAATCATGTTTTTAAATAATTGTCCGTCAATAAATTGAATAACTTTATCTTTGTTCATCTTGGTTGCCTTTCTTCGAAAAAATTTCTTTAATATAATTAGATAATAATAAGGAATGGAATATTGTTTTTCGTAATTTGGTATGATTAGGAAAGATTTTTTATTTAAGGTAAATAAAAACCTATTTTAATTATAACATATTTTAATTTTTCTCTTATAAAACAAAGAAGTTAAGGGAGCAAAAATTTAGTTTTTTATGACTTATAAGTAAAATTATGAGATTATTGATAGAATTATTTAGTTTGTTATTTGTTTTATTTAAATTTGTTTTATTTTTTTTGAAAGAGATATAATAGAGATAATCAAATAATTATTAATTGTTAAAAAAGTTTTGTTTGTTATAATCAATTCATTAAAATAAAAACTAATTCATTTATAAAGTTTTAGGCAAGTTATAAAAATAGTGATTTATAAATTTGATATAACATAACAATATAATTGTTTGATTTATTGACAACCAACTAACTTTTAAAAATAACAAAATAAAACGAAAGTGAGAAATTATCTTATGGATAATCAAGAAAAAGATCTCAATTTAAATTTTTTGAATAAATCATTTAAAATCGAAACTGCTATTACTTGAATTGCTTTTTCTTTAGTTGCAATAGCTTTAATTTTAGCTTTTAGACCTCAATTTCAACCACAACCAACAACAATCCACCTACCATAACACAAACTCCATCTTTATCTGAAAAATCACCTTCAACTCCCAAATGGAGTGTTATAGATGCATTCCATGCGCCAGTTCAATTTGAATTAAACAATTTTAATCCTAACAAAAAATATATGGATGATTTATTTGGAATGAAAGAAGAAAAATTGGCAGCTCAAAAAGTACTAGATTTTGTTACAAATGCCAAAATGTTTTAAGGTAAAGGTAAAATAGATCCTCCCAAAGGAATGTTATTATATGGAGTTCCTGGCACTGGAAAAACTTTTTTTGCTAATTGTTTTATGAAATATACTAATTTTAAATATGTTGCTAAATGTACTGGTGCTGATTTTGCTCAAAAATATGTAGGAGAAAGTGTAAAGGCAGTACATTCTTTATTTGATAGTGCAAGAAAAATTGCTGATGAACACGGTGGTGCTATCATTTTTGTTGATGAATGTGAAGATGTTTTTGTTGATCTTACACAAATACGTGAGCATCATAAAGGACAAAGTGAAGCTGTTACGGCTTTCAAAGAAGAATTAACTAGCGAAAAAAATAACCCAACTAAGCCCATATTTTTAATTGCAGCTACAAATTATTTAGATAAAATGGATGATGCCATTAAATCAAGATTTACTTACAAAATTGAAGTTAAACCCTCGAAAAAGAACCACGCAAAGACTTTATGAAATTCTTAGTTAAAAATATCTGTAAAAACCCAATTTCTGATGATGCACTAAATTATCTCACCCAAAATGTTAATGATGCAATTTAAAATGACATTATGAAGCGTTCTAATCGTACCATCGAAACACTTGTTAATGATGCTTGTATTAATATGTGTAGAAACAAACACACACAAATTGAAGTTCAAGACTTAAAAGAAGTTTGTTTATCAGTTTTAGGTTTTATCCCACAATAAAATAATATATATAATAATTTATAAAGCAT
>NZ_JSWH01000026.1:0-2243 GCF_000803325.1 Chrysanthemum yellows phytoplasma | reverse complement strand
CCCCCCAAATAACAAATTAGCCCTCATTATAATTAAATATTTTTGCTACTTTATTACAAATGTATAGCCATAACTGTATCAAAATTGAAATTTTTAATGATGGATTTTACAAAGAAATCCCAAAACCACTAATTTATAATTGCATATCATTAGATATTTTTTATAACATCGTTTTTTACCTCACAAAATAGTTCCATTTTAGATCATTTTAAATTAATTCAGAAAGGCAAAAGGAGACCATAATTATGGATTTTTTTATTAAACACAAACAAAAAATAATCATTTTTCTTTTGGCAACAATAAAAACGCTGATTTTGTCTATTCCTTTTTTATCTTTGACAAAAGCCAATAATGCCAAAACTGCTTCAAAAGATTTACAAATAGTAACGACTACTACCATGTTAAAAGATTTAGTCAAGCATTTAGTTGGTGATGTGGCAGAAGAAGAACAAAACGAATATCAAAAAATTGAAGGTATTCAAGTTGATTCTTTGATGGGAGTAGGAATTGATCCGCACAATTACAAAACCAAATTATCAGATCGCAAAAAAATTAAAGAAGCTGATTTAGTTGTGATTAATGGACTGCATTTGGAAGCTAAAATGGCAGAAGCCTTCCCCCTTTTAACGAATAATTCCTTTACCGTAGTGCAGTTAGATGAAACGCATACCAAAGTTATAAATCAAGAAGGTAAAGAGGAGGAGCACATTAAAGAAGAAAATATTAAGCGAGATGAAGATACTCATGGACCAGATCCTCATATTTGGTTTGATATAGATCTTTGGATTAAAGTTTTAAAACAATTAAAATACAAATTAAAAACAGTATTGAAAAAAGACCTACGTTTTAGCCAAAGGGATATTGCTAATTTAAAAAATAATTGCGACACATATGCACGAAAATTAAAATTATTAGATACATATGTAGTCAAGAAATTTAACGAATTAAAAGGACAATTTTCTTCTCAAGGCAAAACATTTATTTTAGTTACTGCCCATGATGCTTTTTCTTATTTAGCTAGAAAATATGATTTTGAATTAAGTCCAATTCAAGGAATTTCTACCCAAACAGAAGCCAGTATCAGCGATATTGAAGAATTAGCTAATAAACTGGTTGAAAACCAAGTAAAAGCTATTTTTGTAGAAAGTGCTTTTCCAGAAGGAACGCTTGATTCTCTTAAAGAATCTGTAAAAAGTAAAGGTCATAATATTAAAAAAAGTGATGAAGAATTATACGCTGATGCTTTGGGTTCAGAAAGTGAAGAGCCAATAGAATTTGAATCCGACAAAGATAAAGACGGGAATTCCAAACCAACAAAATACAAACATTCCACCTATATTGGAGCTTTATTACACAACATTCATACAATAGAAAAAGAATTAAAACAATAACAACAATAACAAAGAAATAAGGAGATTATAATGAAAAAAGAAATAGCCATTAAAATTAGAGATCTAACTGTAGCTTATCATCTAAAACCAGTTTTGTGGGATATTGATTTAGATATTTATCAAAGCTCTTTGACAGCTATTTTGGGTCCTAATGGTGCTGGAAAATCTACTTTAATTAAAACTATTTTAGAATTGATTCCCAAAGTTTCTGGAGAAGTTTTATTTTATAATCAAAAATATGGACAAGTAAGAAAAAAAATTTCCTACGTGCCACAAAGAAATTCAGTTGATTGGGATTTTCCAACTACTGTGTTTGATGTTGTTTTGATGGGCCGCTACGGACATTTAGGATGGTTTAAAAAACCAACTGCTAAAGATAAAGAAATAGTAATGCAATCTTTGGAAAAAACAGGAATGCAAGACCTTAAGGACCGTCAAATATCTGAACTTTCAGGCGGACAACAACAAAGAATTTTTTTAGCTCGTGCCTTAGCTCAACAAGGAGATATTTATTTTATGGACGAGCCTTTTCAAGGAGTTGATATCCAAACAGAAAAAAAAATTATCCAAGTTTTAAAAGATTTGCAAAAAGAAAATAAAACCATTATTGTAGTGCACCATGATTTAGAAACAGTGACTCAATATTTTGATCATGTAGTTTTGGTAAACGTACAAAAAATTGCAAGTGGTACTACGGATGAAGTTTTTAACCAAACTAATTTAACTAAAACTTTTCAAAATAAACAATTAAAAAAAGACATCCATAATTTGCAAACCCCCAAAAAAACTAAATAAAAAGAACCAAAATAAATAATCAAATTAAATATAAATGATTAAAATAAATAATCATAT
>NZ_JSWH01000162.1:0-234 GCF_000803325.1 Chrysanthemum yellows phytoplasma | reverse complement strand
GCAGACCATAAAAGCGGGTTGCGACGAAAGCAAATTAGTCAAGAAGATTCCGCCACCAAATAATTCTACGGGCAAGCCTGAGATGGCCTAAGAAGGAAAATTGATGTAATAATATAACTTGTCTCGGAAGTTGATTAGACGGACAGTCCAGAGTCTACTAGTATATAACAGCTGTACGGAGTAGTTTATCAATTAAAATAACCTGGAATCAGCCTCCTAAAGAGGATACTTCCC
>NZ_JSWH01000025.1:0-3789 GCF_000803325.1 Chrysanthemum yellows phytoplasma | reverse complement strand
GTATCTTGTATCCAACTTGCAAAAAGTTTATCATTTAATTGTTCTACTAAAAGAAGACAAGATTCATCTACATTGGATAAAAGTGTTTTAGCTTCTTTAAAAATCATTGTTAATATGCTTATTAAATTTGCTTTTGTATTATCATCATCATATGTGCATTTATCAAAATTGTCTACTTCTATATTTTCCCAATAATCAACTCCTAGAACGCTAGAATATAGAAACTCTACAAGTGTTCCAACTTCAGATTGAGATTTAGGATTTTTGGCTTTTAAATATAATTTCATTTTGTAAGCCACGCAAGAACATGATAATGATGTTTTTGTATTTAAAGAATCTTGAAAGCTTTGAACTAAATCATAATCTACTACCCCTAATTTTGGTCCTTGTGATTGTGGTGATTCAGATACAGGAGTTGTTTTTTCTTTTGGATCTTTTTTGTCATCTGCAAAAGCACTTGGAATAAATGCTGATAAGAAACATGAAATAAACACAAATGTAATTACTATCAAGAAAATTAAATAATTGTTTTTAACTGATTTTTTTAACAATTATAAAACCTCCTAATTAAAATATACAAACTTAAAGTAACTATCATCCTGTAGGTTTATTATATCATAATTTAAATGTTTTGTATCTAAAAAACCGTTTTAAAATGACCTGAATTAATTATTCTTTTAATATTTAATTAATTTTAATCGAGATTTAGTTTGTTAAAATTGAATAAAATGCAGTGATTTTATTATAATATTACATTTTTTAACTTTAATTTGTGTTATAATTAGCATGAGAATAAATACATTTTTTGATGATTCTACAAAGATGATTTTTAAAATTTATTTATTTTCTATTTTTGTATTTGCCTTTTTAATTTTTTAAATTTTATTTCAATGTTAAGTTGGAAATAAAATCATATAAAGAAAGCAGGTGATATATAAATTATGGTAAAACTCAAAAAACATAAAGCAAAACTGTTAATATTTGCTGGCTTTTGGGCTATTTTGCTATTTTTAAATCACAATTATTTAATTTTTGCTGACCAAGATGATGATATTGAAAACGTGATAACTCTAATTGAAACTAAAGAGAATCAAACAGAACAAATAAAAATACAATGTCAAGATTTATTGCAAAAGGGCGAGAAAGATGCCTAATTTCTTAGTAAATTAACCACTTACAACTGCAATTAGTAATGCAGTACAACATATTTTTGGTCTATTTTGTGAAAGCAAGATAGATTATAGCAGAAAATAAAAGCAAAAAAACGAGAAACTGTTTATCGTTTGGATTTGCGAGTTGAAAATAGTCATGGAAAAGCTTTGCAATAAGCCTAAGAGAAAAAAACGGGCAGTAGCTATAAGGAAAAACAGTTGATACCTTATATTTTAGGGCAGTTTATATATTTTTTGCGTATATAAAATTTACTAACACTTATTGATTTAAGTGGCAAGCAAAATTGCTAAACCTAAAACCACCACAACCACATAATTTTTTTATTTTTGTATATTAATTGTGGTTATCTCTCCTAAAACTATTAAGGTAAGAAATTAGAGTAACTTCTATCTTCCTAAAAGTTATTTGCTAAAAGAAAGTTATTTGATAAAAGTATAAAAGCATCTAAAATAAACTTAAGTGTTTAGGCTCAAGGAAAAAGCAGAATCGTAGTAGTCGTAAGAAATTCAAAGCTTAGCTGGAATGCATAAGTGGACTGACTTACCAAGGAATTTGGGAAAACCAAATACAAGGCGAAAGAAGAAATATATTTTATATAAACGCTGTATGCTTGGAAACTTGCTTGTACGGTGTTGTGCGAGGCTCAAAAAAACCTAATTATTAGCTAATAATTAAGGCGTTTTGTTTCTATCGCGATAATTACTCAAATCAAAACTGAAATTAATAAATTAGCAGTTAATAATCAAACAGAAATTCAAAAATATTTAAATGATCCCATTTTTATAAATATCCTAGATTTAATTAAAAAAAAAGAAGTAGGAGCCCAACAACAAGTAATTGATTATTTGGAACAAATATATATTTGGGTACAAAAATTAAATACAGATGTTAATAGTATTTTAACATCATTTGAAATATTGACAGCAAAAACATTAAAATTTAGAGAAGTTTCTAAAGAGTACGATAATGTTTTAGACAAAATTACAAATATTTTTTCATATATGAAATCAATATCCACATTAAATGATGAAATATATGAACAAGATTCAAAAAGCAGTGTTTCTGATGAATCATCTAATTTAGATGCAAAAGTACAAGAAGCTTTAGACCAATTGGGTGGAATTAACAAATTAAAAGATCAAAAAGTTCATGTAGATCAATTAAATACTCAATTTAATATTTTAAAAGATCAAAGTCCTTTAACTCCTTCAGGTGTTTCCGGTTCTTCTGATACTTTTCAAAATAATAATTATAATGTAACCAATAGTTTTTTATTTTTTTTCTTTGTAATATTTATTTTATTATTTGTTGTTTTGATATTGTATTTTATTTTTCAAAATTTTGCAAACACAAAATAACAATTAGTTTTTTAAAATTATAAATATTATTTTTACTAAAATCAAGACTAAATTTCCCAAAACTAAATATTTATGATAATATAAAGACCAACTTCAAAGTTGGTCTTTTTTTATTTTGGTGCTTTTTCAAGGAACAAAACTAGTTTAGTATTTTGTAACAATATAATGGATTGTTTCTGAAATTTCTTCTTTTTCGTTGTATTTATCTATGTAATCAATATCAATGCCGTTTTTAAGATAGTAAGTATGAGAAATCTTTTTTCCAGTTTGAAGGCTATATTTAGCTTCATTGTCTATTTTGTTATTGTCTTGGTAATAAATTATTTTTGTTATTTTTTTAGTATTTTGATCAAGATATATGACACAAAATAAAGTTCCTTGTTGTGTAAAGTGTTTTATTTGGAGGCATTTTTTAGTTTGGGGGTTGTATTTTTCAATGAAATTAATAGTTTTTTGATTGGGGTAAAAAGTAGTTTTTTTGATTAAATTGTTTGTTATTGAATCGTATATATTTATCATTTGGGTATTTTCGTTTGAGTTTGTAACAATTAAATTATTTTCGTTTGAAATTAATTTAATTTGGTTAACTATTTCATTATTATTTTCTTTATTTGGTTTATTTTCTTGGATAATCGGATTTGGTAGTTTTGTTGATTCTTTTTTTTGAGTAAATATTTTATCTTTGCGTTCTTTGTTATATAAAATAAAACTACTTAAAAACATTATAATAACCATTAAAATAAGGCACAATATGTGAATTAATTGCCATTTATGCTTTTTTTGTTTGTGTTTGTCTTTGTGTTCTTTGGGATTTGTTGTGTCTTTTTGGTATTTTGTTTCTTTTTTTACAAATTTCATAAAATTACTTTTCTTTTTTGTTATAACTTATCAAACCCCATTTATGCTACAACTTATTTATAAAATTATAAATTATAAAATTGCTAAATTGCCAAATTATCATTGCTAAATCTTTAAATCTTAAAACCAAAAGCACAAATCATAGATTACAAATAAGTACTCTTATTATACAACATATATTGTTATTTGCATCAATATTTTTAAAATTACTCAATATTTTAATATTTTAGCAGTTTTTATTTGTAAATTGATGGAAAAATACAAATATTTAAAATAAATAAGCATATTTGTTGTTTTTTTTTTTTTTTGATGTTAAAATATAGTTAATTAACAATTTGTTTTTTCCTTATTTGTTATTTGTTAAAAATTAGATTAAAAATATTATTTGTAATTGTATATT
>NZ_JSWH01000024.1:0-4493 GCF_000803325.1 Chrysanthemum yellows phytoplasma | reverse complement strand
AATAAAATATTAAAAGATTAAATTACTTATTAAAAATAAATAATTTGATCTTTTTTTTGTTCTTTATAATTAAATCTTATCTGAAGTTTCTTTTTGATGTTGAATTAATTTTTGTTTTTTTAATTTATGATTATCAATAGCTTGATTATAAACTTCTAAAACATTAGTTACAAAAGTCTTTTGAGTATATAAATTAACTGATTTTTGAGCTTGATATGATAATTGTTTAAAATTATCTGGATTTTGATATAAGGAAGTAAGAATTGTAATTAATTGTTCTTGGTTATGATAAAAAAATCCATTTTGTTCATGTTTAATTACTCCTTCTAATGCTTGATCAAAACGCACTACACAAGGCAAAGAAGCAGCTAGTGCTTCAATATATGTAAGTCCTTGAGTTTCAAATAAAGATGCATTAATAAAGACATTTCCTAATTGATAATAAATTCCTAACTTATCATAAGCAACAAATCCTAAAAAAATGATTTTATCATCTAAATTAAGTTTTTTGGCTTTTTTTTCTAAATTTTTTCTTTCAGGTCCATCACCAATAATTAAAAATTTACTTTTGGGATTTTGAAGGTGAAAAGAAGTAAAAGCATCCATCAAATAATCAATTTCTTTTTCAGCAGATATTCTTCCTACATAAAGACATACAAATGAATCTTTAAGTCCTAATTGTTGTTTTAATGAAAAAACTTTTTCTGGTGAATGATTGTGACAATAAAATTTTTCTAAATTAAAACCTGTTGGAACAATTTGATAATTGATTTTAGAAGTATCATTAACTTTATTAGAATAGCGATTTTCTAAAAAATACAACACTTTTTTAGTAGGTAAAATATTGACATCACTATTAAAAATAAATTTAGTAAAAAGATAGTCTACATATTTTAAAATGGGTTTTTTAAAACATTTAACAATAAAAGATTTTTGAGTATCAAAAAAGGCAACATACATTGTGTGTGTTGTATAAACTAAAGGCAAATTTAATTTTTGTTTAGCTAAAAGTCCTAAAGAACCTACCCCAAATTCAGTATGAACATGAATTACATCTAAATTAAGGGCTTTGATTTTAAAAAGATGTTTTTTATAACTTAAAACCCAACGATAATCTTTAAAAATTTTAAAAGGCAATGGCATTCCTTTAATTCTTATTACGCGAGAATCTTTTTCTTGTTTGACTTTTGGACAGTTAGTTGTAATAATATAGACTTCATGTCCCAAAGCTTCCAAACCTTCTCTTAGAGAATCACAAGAAACAACAACACCACTAATTAAAGGTTTATATGAATCGGTAAAAATTCCTATTTTCAAACAAAAAACCTCCTTATTATTGTCATTGTCATACTTTTTTATCTTAATGAAAACATAGCAAATTGTAATA
Organism: Chrysanthemum yellows phytoplasma; assembly: GCF_000803325.1. Classification (NCBI taxonomy): domain Bacteria; kingdom Bacillati; phylum Mycoplasmatota; class Mollicutes; order Acholeplasmatales; family Acholeplasmataceae; genus Candidatus Phytoplasma; species Chrysanthemum yellows phytoplasma. Next base: position 3,106 of record NZ_JSWH01000024.1, on the reverse strand, counting down.
GTAATAGCAACAAAAATAAAAAATAAATTTATATTTTTTAATAACTAAAAAGTTGAAATAATTAGGGAATAAGGAAAAATAATAAAAAGGGTAAAAATAATTAATTATGGTTATTGTTTTGGTTATTGTTTTCTTTATTAGTTTTTATCGCTTCTTTATAAATTTGGATCATTTTAGAAGCAAAACTTGTTTGATCATAATTAAGTATTGAGTTTTTGGCATTCATAGACATTGTTTTAGTTTTTTTATTATCATTGTATAAAAGACTTAAATAATTGATTAATTCTTCTTTTTGATGATAAAAAAAACCATTATTTCCATTATCAATTAAACCATCTAATGCTTGATCGTGTCTAGCTAACAAAACCAAAGAAGATGCCATCGCTTCTACAAAAGTTAAACCTTGAGTCTCAAATAAAGAAGCACTCAAAAAACAATTTCCCAATTGATAATAAATTACTAAATTATCATAAGGAACAAATCCCAAAAACAAAACATTATTTTCGATTTGTAATTGTTTTACTTGTTTTTGGAGAGCTTTTTTTTCAGGACCATCGCCAACAATCACAAATTTACTTTGAGGATGATTTTGACAAAAAGAAGCAAAAGCACTAATCAAATAAGAAATGTCTTTTTCAGGTGACAACCTACCTACATAAAGACAAACAAAATCATTTACTAAATTAAATTTAACTTTTAAAGCTTGAATTTCTTCTAAAGAGTGGTTTTGGGAATAAAATTGTTCTAAATTGATTCCTGTAGGAACAACATTATATTTTCCTTTGATATTGTAATCTTTTTCTAATAAAGTTAAAATTTTATGAGTAGGAACAATTGTAGAATGTGTTTTGGAAAAAAATTTTTTTAAAGCTTTTCTATTAGCTAATATAAAAAATAATTTAAATATTTTTATTCCAATATTTTTGCTTTTATTAAAAAAATATTCGTGCATGGTGTTCATAGTATAAACGGATGGTATATTTAATTTTTGAGAAGCATAAATACCTAATTTACCCATAGGAAATTCAGTATGAATATGGATAATATCTAAATTAAGATCTTTTACAAGAGATAAATATTTTTTGAACCTCAATACGACACGATGACCTTCAATACCTTTAAAAGGTATTGGTATTCCTTTAATTCTTATTATTGAAGCATCTTTTTCTTCATAATTCTTAGGTCCTTGAGGAGTAATTATATAAACTTTATGTCCTAATTTTTCTAAACTATCTTTATGAGATTTAACAGAGATAGGAATACCTCCAATAATTGGTAAGTATGTATCAGTAAAAAAACCTATTTTCATTTTTGATTCCTCTTTAAGTTTTTTAAAGTTGTGTAAATTAAATTTGATGTTTTTAAAATATTAAAAATATTTAAATATCAAAAAAATTAATTACTTCTGAGGCAAAATATAGAGAGCCTATAATTAACAATAAATCTTTACAAGTTTGAGTTTGGTTTTGTTGTAAAAAATCCTTCAATTTGTCTTGCCAATCAAAAACTTTTGTAATTCTTTGTGGAGCAATAAACAAATATTTTTGTACTAATTCAATACTATTTGGATGATTAAAAGTTGTTAAATAAATGTGGGCTTTGGGAATTTTTAATAATTGGTACAACATAGAAACTACATTTTTGTTTTCCAAAGCAGAAAATAAAATAGAAATGCGGTAGTTACTAAATTGTTTGATTGTTGTTTGGACTAATTTTCTTATGGCATGCACATTGTGAGCACCATCTAAAATAATTAAAGGATTTGAATTTAGTTTTTGCATTCTGGCTGGAATTTGAGTTTTGCTAATGCCTGTAAAAACATTTTGTTCTAAGAAAGGAAATTTTTTCAGCTGACAAAATAAATAATAAAGTTTGATTGCCATTGCAGCATTTTCAGGTTGATATTTTCCTATTAAAGGAGTTTTGATGGCTTTTATTGTGATTTGTTTTGTTTTAAAATTAAAACATTCTTGCCAAGTTTGCATTCCTAAATAAGTTATGTTGTAATCTTTTTTGAATTTATAAATGGGAGTTTTGTTTTTGATGGCTTGTTGTTCAATAACTAACAAAGCTTTTGGAGAAATATTTCCTGTAACTAAGGGAATTTTGGGTTTAATAATTCCTGCTTTTTGAAAAGCAATTTCTTTAAGAGTTTTTCCTAAAATATGTTCGTGATCTTTGCCAATGGTAGTAATTCCAGTTAGGATGGGATAAATAACATTGGTACTGTCTAAAAGACCTCCCAAACCTACTTCAATTACACAAACATCAACTTTTTTATGATAAAAATAATCAAAAGCAATAGCGGTGATAATTTCAAACGGAGTAATGCTAAATAAAGCAGAATTGGGACTTGCTTGGTCTACTAACTTTTTAATTTTACGAACCCAAATTATTAAATCATTACAAGAAATAGTCTCGCCATTAATTTTAATTCTTTCTTTGTAATTTTGAATATGAGGAGAAATAAAAGTTCCTACTTTGGAACAACTTTGTTGCAATAAAGAACTTAAATAATTAACAGTTGAACCTTTGCCGTTAGTACCTGCAATATGAATCATAGCTAATTTTTTTTCAGGATGATGTAATAATTTTAACAAAGCCAAAACACGCAAAAGTCCTAAACGCATGCCTAAAATTTCTCTTTTTTCAATCCACAAAATAGCTTCTTTTATGTTAGTTATTTCAGTAATCATTTTTATTTTCCGTTTGTCTGCATTTATTTATATTTAGGATTTCTTTGATATTATTAAATTTTTTAAATTACTAAATGTTTGATAGAATGTATTTGTTTAAGGTGTTTTTTTAAATTGTTTTGTTTTTTTGAATTTTTAATATCTATTGTAAATTTGTTTTTATTAGTTTTTTATTAACTTATTTTGAACTACATAATAAATTAAAATTGTAAATACAAGTTTATTATACCACAAAAAATATTGCAAAAATAAGGTTCAAAGGCAAAATAAGGATAAATTATTACTTAGTAAAATAAAGTAAGCAAAAAAAATAAATATTAATTTGACTAAATAAATAAAATAGTTAGAGTCAATAAAAATCATATTTTAAAAAAAGAAACTTTCAAAAATATAAAAATGTTATAATATTA
>NZ_JSWH01000023.1:0-2813 GCF_000803325.1 Chrysanthemum yellows phytoplasma | reverse complement strand
TATATAAAATATAATTAATATAACAAAGGATAAGCAATACTAGCTACTACTACTACTAAAGCTCCACCAATACGAGTAGCTATTTGAGCAAAAGGCATTAATCCCATCAAATCAGAAGCTGATAAAATAGCAACATTACCAGCACCTCCAATACTATTGGTACAAAGCCCTGCAGTAATTGATGATTCTACTGGATAATAACCTAACTTTTTGCCTAAATACCCTGCTACTAAAGCAACTGATAATACACACATTATACATGTAAAGACAAATTTAACATTTAATTGTTTTAACATATCTTCCATTGGAATACTAGAACCTAAAATTACAATAAAAGCAGATGTAAAATTAGTAGTAACAAATTTAGAAGCTTGATTAATACAACTATTATAATAATCAGATACTACATTAAATAATTTCATCAAAACAACTACAAACACTAAAAAAACAATATATTCTGGTAGGTATTTTTTAATATTTGGTAATAATAAAATTAAGGATTCTTTTATTAAAACACTCAATAAATATAAAGTAAAAATAGCAATTAAACCTGTAGTTATTTGAGGATAACTTAATTTTTCAGGAACTGATTTAGAAGTATTTTTATCTGGATTTTTTGGAGTTTCTTTAACTTCCAATTTACCATAACCACTATATTTAGTAGTTTTCAAAAATTTCTTAATAAGCCCAGAAGCAAAAATACTAAAGATTCCTCCTACTAATAAAGCAGGAGTCATATGAGACATAAAAGGTTCTTGCCAATCTAGATTCTGCCCAGCATAAGCATTTTTTAAAGGAGTAACTCCAGATGACATACCACCACTTGCTAAAGGAGCAAAAATATAAAAGACAGCATCTAAAAAGCCCCCTTTAGAAGTTTGAGAGGCATTTTCTAACCCTCCAATAGGATTTAATAAAGCCCCCAAAGTTCCTACAACTAAAGCACCAGTAAGCAAAGATACTAATATTAAAGGAATAAATTTTTTAAAAGAACTTTTTAATAACTTTTTATCCATACTTAAAAAACTACCAATAATTAAAGCAGAAACGAAAAAACTAGCAAAACCAATAGCTTTATAAGTATATTGAGTTTCTTTTACTTTTATAGACTCAGCATTTAAATGTTTCATAATACTTTGCATAAACTTTTGCATTTGCAAAAAGATAGAATCATCTTTAAAAAAAGGATAAGTAAACAAAATAGAAGGTACTAAAATACATAAAATAGAACCACCTCCAATATCTTTTAAGAGGGGAGTTTTAGCACCTATTTTTTGTAAAACAGCAGCTAAAAGCATAGCTATTAATAAAGGGGTAATTAATGGATGAAATGCAGGATTAAATTTCTTAGTAGTTTGAAAACTTACAAATCCCAAAACAAAAACTTGCACAAAAACTACTAAACTCATCAAACAAAAAAGAGGTACACTAAACCCTAAAATAGTTTTTTGAGGAGCAAAAATACTATTAACTTTTTTAGAGTCTTTATTATCTTTATTATTATTATTGTTTTCTTTATTATCCGGGGAACTTTGTTCCTGTTCTATACTCATTTTCTTACTACTCCAGTTTCTTTAGCTACTTTACAAACTGCCAAAGCAATTTGTTTAACTACTTCTTTATTAAAGGAAGTTGGTAAAATATTATTTTCATTTAAATCTTGTTCTTTAATGATGTTTTTTAGAGCATAAATAGCAGCTTTTTTCATCTCTTCGGTAATTTTAGTTGCTTTAGCATCTAATGCCCCACGGAAAACACCTGGAAAAGCAAGACAATTATTTACTTGATTAGGAAAATCAGATCTCCCAGTAGCAACAATTCTAGCCCCACCTTTTTTAGCTTCATCTGGCATAATTTCTGGTACTGGATTAGCTAGAGCAAAAACAATTGCATCTTTTGCCATAGTAGATACCATTTCAGCTGTAACAATACCAGGAGCAGATACACCAACAAAAATATCTTTTCCTTTAAGTACTTCTTTCAAAGTTCCTTTTTCTTGATATTTATTAGTTACTTCAACTAATTTTTTTTGCGGCTCATTAAGATTGGCTACTCCTTTATATAAAGCTCCTGTTTTATCAACTAAAACAATATTGTTAACTTTTAATAACAACAACATTTTAGCAATTGCCATCCCTGCAGAACCTGCTCCATTAATAACTACTTGAACATCTTCAATAGATTTTTTAACTACTTTTAAAGAATTTAGAATTCCTGCAGCAACTACAATAGCAGTACCATGTTGATCATCATGAAAAACAGGAATATCAAGTTTAGCTTCAAGAGCATCTTCAACTTCAATACATTGAGGCGACTTAATATCTTCTAAATTAATTGCTCCAAAAACAGTTGAAATTTTAGAAACAATATTTACTATTTCTTGAGAATCAGTAGAATCAATACAAATAGGAAAAGAATCAATACCTGCTAATTCCTTAAACAAAATAGCTTTTCCTTCCATAACTGGCAAAGAAGCTTTCGGACCAATATTACCCAATCCTAAAACTGCAGTCCCATTTGTAACAACACCTACCATATTACCTTTCATAGTATAACGATAAACATCACTAGGATTTTCCTTAATTTTTAAACAAGGCTCTGCTACTCCTGGAGTATAAGCTAATGCTAAATCATCTAAGTTTTGTACTTTTACTTTACTTACAATACCTACTTTACCTTTATTTTTTTCATGTATTTCTAATGCTTTTTCTTTGATGTTCATTTAACTGAAAATCTCCTTTTATATTTCTTTATGTATTTTATATATATTTGAAGGGTGATTTGATCTTGAAATTATTACCAAAAATAATCAT
>NZ_JSWH01000022.1:0-5781 GCF_000803325.1 Chrysanthemum yellows phytoplasma | reverse complement strand
ATAATAAATTATGAATTAATTTTTTGTTAGAAATGATAAATTGCAAAATTATAAAACACACAAGAAACAAAAAAAACAGCAAATTATTTATTACATTCGCATGTTTTATTTTCTTTTTTAGCACATGGACATGTTTTATTTTCTTGTAACATTTTTTATAACCTCCTTTTTAATCTTTCCCTCATTGATATGTTTTTTTCTTCCCAAAAAAACGCCAATGAATTAATTTTATTTTTCCACTAAAAAGAAAGTTTGCAACAAAAAAATACTTATTTTAGTATAAAAAGAAAGGAATTATGATAAAACTAAATGTTTTTTAAAACAAAAAAAGCTAGTTTAAAAACTAGTCTTTTTTTTTATTGTTGATTGTGTCTTAAAAATAAAAATCTTCATCTTGCAACGCCTCAGAGCGCATTTTTTGATAACCGTTTCCCTTCATAGAAAAGTTATCCATAGTTTTAGTCTCAGTATTAAGTCCATTAATGATAACAGGATTTACATTTTCGGATGGAAAAAAAGCATCAAATCCCAAATTCATTAAAGCTTTATTGGCATTATAACGCACAAATTTATTAACATCATCTTCTAAATTTAGTTTATGATAAATGGCATGAACTAAGGAAGTTTGGGCTTGATAGAGTTGTTGCATCAAATCATCTAACCATGTTTTTAAAGTTTGTTGGGTAGGCTTATCAAACAGTTGATAAATTTCAGTTGCAAGACGCCCCACATAAACACCATGAATACTTTCATCACGAATAATTAAATTAATAATTTCTCCTGATTGCATCAATTTACCTTGACCATAAAAATATAAAGAATAGTAAAAACCACTGTAAAACAACCAAGTTTCTAAAAAAACCGATACTGCCATAGCTTGCCACTGAGTTTTTTTAAATTCCAATTCACTAAATTGTAAGGAGGATTGTTTTTTCAAATAAATTTGGTCTTCCAAAGCCTCATAAACTTTTACAATTACTTGCATCATAGTTTGAAGGCTTGTTTGCTGGTTGCCCCACAAAAAAAGTTGATTAATTTCTTTGTTAGTTAAATAGCTCATAAAAATATTAGAATAACTTTTAGCATGTACTGCATTTTCCATAGCTCCCATAAAATTAAGGGTAGCTTTTTTTTGGTGTTCATGTTCTTCTAACGAACGAGCAATAACAGGCATACCCAAATCACCTTGATAAGTATCTAAAAAAGTAAGAACTAAAAGATTGCGGGAATAAGCAGTTTTTTCTTCTAAGGTAAGTTCACTCCAAGCAGCAAGATCACCTTGCAAACTGATATCTTCAGGACGCCAAAATTGGCTTAAATTTTGTTCATAAAAAAAATGGGTATATTTGTCTTCTAACACATTCCAGTTAGCTCCTTGAAAAGGGCTTTTAGAAGTTGGGTGGGGTTGGGAATTTTTGGTTTTCATTGATTTACTCCTTTTTTCTTTTAGGGTTTTTGAATTTTTCAGTATAAATTAATTGGGATAAAATTGAAAGGGTTGTGATTTGGGATTGTAATTTGGAAAATAATGAAGGATTGATTGGGGTTGATTTGCATTTTGATAAGTTAGTATTTATATTTTTGGAAAATAATGAAGGTATTTATTTTGATATAAAAAGGGGTTGAGGCAAGAAATAATCGTTGTTAAGAATAAAAAAAGACTATCCATTTGATAGCCTTATTTTAGCAAAAACAAAATCACAAAACCAAGTACGAGAAGCAATCAAAAGTGCCTGAGATTTATAAATATAGTGTATTAATGAAAGTTTTATTCCATTAATTATTTTTTATTCGGTTTTATAGGGTGTTTTTAAACACCACAAGCCTCACATTCATCAATTTTTAGCTTTTGGGTTCGTGTGTAATAAAGGGTTTTTATCTTTTTATGATGAGCATAAAGATAGTATTTTTGTAATTCACGCGTAGTAATATCAGATGTAATACCAAGTTCAAACGAAATACCTTGATCAACGTGCTTTTGGGCAATGGCAATAACATCAATGAGGTCGTATTTGTTCATTTTATAAGCAGTGGTGTACATAAAGGAAGTTTGTTTTAAGGCAGGCATTGGACAGTAAGTTTTGGAGTTGCCATAGGTGCGTTCCTCTACTAATTGTTTTACAGGAGTCAAAGAAGGAGTTGCTCCCATAATGTATCCAATTGAGCCGTTTGGAGCCACTGCGAGGCGATGAGAATTGTAGAGCCCAAATTGAATAACATCTTGTTTGAGTTGGTGCCAATCGTTTTGCGTGGGCAAGGTGATGTTTTGGAACATTTTTTTGATTTTGGCAGTTTTGGGTAAAATTTCACCGCGATTGTCAAAATAACTACCATCAGCGTATTTGGATTGTTCAAAACGATAAAACTTTTTACCTGTGGTTTTAGCTTTATTGCAAGAATGAAGAAGGCTGTAAAAATTAACGGCATTGAAAAAAACATCAATTAAATCTTTGTTTTCTTCACTTCCAAAAGCAATGTAATTTTGAGCTAAAAAACCGTGATGACCCATAATTCCAAAACCTACACTGCGGTTAAGAAAATTAGCTTTGGCAACAGCTGGCACATAACTAATGTTAGTGTTTTCAGAAACACAGTTCATTACTTCCATCGCCATAAAAACAGTTTCTTGAATGGTATTGTTAGTAATCATGTTTCCCATGTGTCCTGATGCTAGATTGCATGAAACGTCCATACCAATTTCGTCTTGTTGGGTTTGATGGTAATCTTTGTAATGTGAAGTGATAGTGGGTTGGAGGATTTCAGTACATAAATTAGAAAACTTGACTTTCAGATCGGAAGTGTTTGCTTGATTGGTGTTGTCGCAAAACATTAAGTAAGGATAGCCTGATTCGCCTTGCATGTGGGCAATAAGTTCTAAGAGTTGGCGTGGATTAATGGCTTTTTTTTGCACTTTGGGATTGGCAACTAAAATATCGTACCAATAGTCCATATCAACTGCGACGTCAGCAAAATTTTTGCCGTATTCTAAGAAAACAGTGTGCGGGAAAAAGGTATACATAACTTCGTTGTTGCGGGCAAGTTCAATCATTTTATTAGGAACTACAACGCCCAAAGATAAAGTTTTGACACGAACATCCTCGTCAGCGCTTAATTTTTTCGTACTTAAAAAATCAATGATATCGGAGTGAAAAACGTTCAAATAAACAGCGCCAGCACCTGTACGTTGTCCCATTTGATCAGCATAACGGAAACTGTGGTCTAATAATTTGCACACACCTACAACACCTTTACACACGCCTTTGATGCCTTTGATAGATTCACCTTTGGCACGCAAATTAGTGATGTTAATCGAAACGCCACCGCCAATTTTGGAAAGTTGCATCGAAAATTCATTAATGCGGGCAATGTCGTTTAAAGAGTCACCAGCTTCTAACAAAAAGCAAGAGACAAATTCGCCACGATGTTTTTTGCCTGTGTTGAGCAAAGTGGGAGTTGCAGGAGTAAAGTCTTGGTTGATTAAGGATACAATGAGGCGTTTGGCAATTTCAAAGTCACCTTTGGCATGATAAAGGGCGTTTACTGACAAGCGGTCTTCGTAGGTTTCTAAATAGTGTTGTTTGTCACGAGTTTTAAGGGCGTAATCGTGGTAAAATTTGAAAGCTCCCATAAAAGTTGGGAAAGTGAAATTTTTTTGGTAGGCAATTTGGTAGATTTCTTTAATTTGCGAGTGGGTGTATTTTTGCAAAAAAGCACTTTCATAATATTCGTTTTCTTGTAAAAAAGTTAATTTTTCTTGCAAAGTGGCAAAACGTTTTAGTTTGGGCAAAACTCCTTCTTGCAAAAAACTTTGTAAAGCTTCTTTATCTTTATTGAGGTCTTTGATGTTTCCTTGTTCGTCAATAATTTGATTGTTGAGTGTAATCCAAGGTGGCAAGACGGTTTTTTTTGGGGTGAGTGTTTGAAGTTGTGCTTGCGTTTGGGATTGATAAGAAGGTAATTTTTGGTCGTTACAATAGCAAGCAAGCCATTTTTTTAAAAAAGCTCTTTCTTCTGGCATGCCCGAACCTTCGAATTTGAGAACCAAAGGCACATTGTAAGTAGAAGCGATGGTGTCGCCTGCTTTGCCATAGTTTTTGCCCCAATTTTTATTGCCAGACACAGCAACACCTATTACTTTGGTAGCGTTTTTGTCTAAAAAAGTTTTGGCATCATCAGATACTTGTCCAAATTTCACACTGCGAGTAAGTAAAAAAACGTTTTCATCGGTTAATTTGGAAAGGGCATCTTGGATATGTTGAAAGGAAAAGTCTAGACTTTGAGCCATTTCATAAACTTGACCTTGCAAGAGACCATCATAAATAACTTTAATTTTTTTGGGAAATAAGGCTGGCATTAAAAACTCCTTTTGCTTCTTTGGCTTTTTTTGTGATTTTTTTTGCAGTTTGATTTAATTCATATTTGCATTTCAATAATGCATTTCAGTTAATTTAATACATGAAAAAGTTAAAATTGTTTGAAATAAATTAGCTTACTGTCAAATATATTACGTATTTTAAATAATAAATTAAATTTGCATCCATTATATTATTATTCTAATAATATGTATTTTATATTAATATTATATCAAAAGAAAAAAATATAGCGGCATTAAATGGATTAAAAAACATATTTTAGAAAAGGCTAATTCGTCAAAATAATTCGTCCAAGTATAGAATAAATATTTAAGCTACCAAACTATTTAGGTAATTGAGCAGATGCAAAATGAAAAACAAAGTAAGAAAAACATGAATGTAGGAGGGGATAAACATGCAAATGGGCTTTTAGAAATGCAAGAAAACTCTTTAAAAAAAAGACCAACTCAAAAGTTGGTCTTTATATTATTAAAAAATATTAAGTTGTCTAAATAAATGAAACAGTTAGAAAGTTTTGAAACAGTTAAAAAATTATGAACGTAACTTATCCACTAACTCTTTATTATTGAGCAAAATCCTATTTATATCATTTGGATATAAAGTTTTTTTATTATATAATTCTTGAGCTATTTTTTCCCAAAGTTCTTTATTATTTTCTATAATTGTGCAAGCTTGTTTGTATAATTCTTGAATATCTACTTGGTCAAAACTATTATTTTCCATCAATTTTTTTTCAATAACGTTTGTATAATCATCATCAATGCCAGAAAATATTTGTTCTTTTGAAATTTTGCCTTGATTAGCCAATATTTGTTGAGCTGCAGCCCCACCCCAATATAACAAAGTCATAGGTTTCCAAATACCTTGTGTTTGAATATTTGTCAATGAATTATAACCCGAAGTTGTTGATCCATCAGAAGTGGTTTTTTGAATACAAATTTTATGTATAGCAAACATAGAAGGGAACTTTAAAGTTAATATAGATTATAACCGCCCGAATTCCCACGCGGAATAATAGTTATCTTTTGCACCTTTTGGGCATGTTCCAACTTAAGTCCTATAATAGCGTGTCCTGCTTCATGATAAGCTACCATTTTTCGTTCTTCTTCGCTGTATTTAATTGATTTTTTGGCAGGACCCATCAAAACACGGTCAATTGCTTCTTCTAATTCTTGTTTAGTAATTAATTCTTTTTGATTTCTTACAACTAAAATTGAGGCTTCATTGAGGACAGCTGCAAGTTGAGCGCCACTAATTCCTGGAGTTTGTTTTGCTATTTGATAAAAATCAACACTTGGAGCAATTTTTTTGTTTCTGGCGTGTACTTTTAAAATAGCTTGTCTTGCTTTAAGGTCGGGTAAGCCTACATTAAATTGTCTATCAAATCTTCCTCAAGGGGTTTTTGTAG
>NZ_JSWH01000021.1:0-2536 GCF_000803325.1 Chrysanthemum yellows phytoplasma | reverse complement strand
GTTAAAAAATATTAAATATGATTTTGTAATTTTTTTGTTTTTAAAAATAAGTAAAAACGAAATTCCCAACAAAAAATAAAAAAATGTTTTAGAAAAACATTTTAGAGTTAAAAAATATTTAAGAAAAGGTTAAAAAGTTTTAAAGTTCTTGTAAATTGATAAATAAAAAACGATAATATTAATTAAACTTAAAAAACTAAATTATGATAAGTTCTTGGAAAAGCAATTACATCACGAATATTATCTAATCCTGTTAAAAAAATTAGTAGTCTTTCAAATCCTAAGCCAAAACCTGAATGAATGCATCCCCCAAAACGGCGTAAATCTAAATACCATTCCAAATCTTTTTGAGGAATTTTCATTTGGTTCATTTTTTCAATTAAAACTGATAAATTTTCTTCTCTTTGCGATCCGCCAATTAATTCTCCAACACGAGGAACTAAAAGATCCATCGCAGCTACTGTTTTTTGATCGGGATTATTTTTCATATAAAAAGCTTTAATTTCTTTGGGCCAATCAACAATAAAAACTGGTTTTTTAAAATGTGTTTCGGTTAAATATTTTTCGTGTTCGGTTGCTAAATCAGCGCCATAAAAAAGGGGGTTTTCAAATTTGGTGTTGCTTTTTTGCAAAATTTCTAAAGCTTGTTCGTATTTTACTGTCAAAAATTCTTTTTCCTCAGCGATGTTTTTTAATTCTTCAATTAAACCGTTTTTTTCTGTCTTATCCAAAAATTCTATATCTTGATAATTTTGTTCTAAACATTTAGCAATAACAAATTGTAACATTTCTTGGGCGACTTTTAAATTTTGAGATAAATTGCAAAAAGCCATTTCAGGTTCTAACATCCAAAATTCAGCAGCATGTCTTGGAGTATTTGATTTTTCAGCTCTAAAAGTAGGACCAAAAGTATAGACTTTATTCAAACCCAAAGCCATCGCTTCTGCTTCTAGTTGACCTGTTACTGTTAAAAAAACTTTTTTGCCAAAAAAATCTTTTTGATAATCAATTTCATTTTTGCTGGTAGTCTCATCGGCAAGTTTGAAAGCGTTTGGAATGTTTTTTGTTTGTGGCAAAGCTTCTAAATTAAGGGTTGTAAGTTGAAATAATTCACCCGCGCCTTCGCCATCATTAGCAGTGATAATGGGGGTGTTGATGTGAAAAAAACCTTTTTTTTGAAAAAAACTGTGCAGGGCAAAAAAAGCGGTATTTCTAATGCGAAAAACTGCTCCAAAAAGTTTGGTGCGCACTCTTAGATGAGATATTTGTCTCAAAAAAGCCTTAGAATGTTTTTTGGGTTGAAGCGGATAAGAAAAATCACTTGCGCCTAAAAGAGAAACATTTTGGGCACTAATTTCAAAAGGCGTTTGGGGATTGTTGGTTGATTTTAGAATGCCTTCCACTTGCAAAGAAGCCCCAATTTGCAACATTTCTTTTAATTTTTCTAAATTAATGTTATTTGGAGATTCGTTGTTGGTGTTGACTTTTTGGTTTTCATGAAATTCGGTAATTTCGGCGGCGATTTCGATGTTTTTGGTTTTGGTTTCTTTACAAATAATTTGTAAATTTTCCAGAAAAGTACCATCATTTAAATCGATAAAAATTAATTTTTTTTGATAACGACAATTTCTAACCCAACCATTTAATACTATTTTTTTTTGATAAAATAACTCTGGTTTTTGGAAAATATCTTTGATAGAAATTTTCATTGTAATTTACTAATCCTTTGTTTTTATGTAATGTTGTAATATTTTGTTGTAAATAAAAAAGTGAAATGAAACGAATATGAATTAAAAAAATGTAAATGGAAATAGAAAAAAAGGGGGGATTAAAATAAGAAGAAAAATAAATTTAAATAAAAAGAATCGGAGGAAAAAATAATAGCGAAGCAAAATAGCGAAGCAAAAAAGAAAAAAAGAGAGGCAAAAAGTATTAGAATTAGTAATATGAAAAATAATTTTTTTGTTTATTTTTTTAATTAAAATAGCGATATATAATAAAAACTTGAAAATTTTAAAAGTTTTAGGAAATTAATAGATCTTAATTAAAAAAGTAAAAAAAGATTATAAAAATTGTCCAAAAATAATAAAAATGTTTTAAAAAAGACACTCAAAATAAAAATAAACCAAAAAGAATTGAAAGAATTAAAAACAATTACAAATTTATTTTATCATTTTTAAGTTATATTTTGATATTTTTTTGAAAAAAAAGCAATAAATTAGAATAAAAAAACAATAACAAAGTAAAAATAAAATAAAAATAAAAGTTAGGAAAAAATAGGTTTAAATGTTCTTAAGTTTTAAAAAATGTTCCTAAGTTTTAAAAAAAATTAATTTTTAGTTGTAAAAAACTAACTTATAAAAAGATTAAAATAAAAGTTAATTTTTCCTAAAATTGTTCCTTCTTTTTTAAAAAAGAAGGTTTTTCAAAGTTAGGAAAAAGTTATTTTTTTTGTTCCTAAAAACTGTGGCTTTTTATGTTATTATTTTATTGAATAATTTTATTTTTTCTAGAAAAAACGTGAAAGCAAAAAAGT
>NZ_JSWH01000020.1:0-2741 GCF_000803325.1 Chrysanthemum yellows phytoplasma | reverse complement strand
CTTGAAAGAGGAATTCTTGCATCCAAAATTACTAAAACAATATCAACCAAAGATAAATTATTTTTAATTTGGTCAAAAGTTTTTTTCATATGACCAGGAAACCAATTAAATGTTTTCATTGTTAAACCTATTTCTTTTGTTAAGTAAATTACTCTTTTTCGCTTTGATCTGCACTTACTTTAGAGATAGTATCTAAAACTTTTTGTAGATCTTTTTCGAGGTCTTCTTCAGTTTCAAAAATCTTTTTACTATAAATTTTATAAACTTCTTCGCCTGTAATTGCAATCAAAGAAACTCCTATTTGATGATAAATAAGTTCTAAGGGTTTGTCAAAAATTATTTTTTTAAACCAATGAAAAGGATTGAAAAAATTTCTGATATTATTAAAATTATTAGTTACTTTGGCAACTTTTTGATACTTTTGAATCATGTTTTTTTTAACAACCATTTCTCTAATTACAAAGATTCTTTTTAAAGTCATTTTGCGAAACATTCTCAAAATTTTGTTTTGAAATACTTTGTCAACTCTTTGATTTATGTAAAACATCAAAATAAGACTTTCATCAATGGTAAGTTCCAGATAGGGATATTTGGAGCTGGGATAAAATTGGATTGAGATTTCTAAAATTAATTCTTGGATAGAAGTTATCAAAAAATTCCCAAAATTGCCTTTATCTTTTTTCATTTTTTCTTTGAAATCTTTTTTCTTAGCTTCAATTAATTTAATTATTTCTTGTTGACTAACATCTGTTTTTTCTAGTCTATGAGCTGCTAAAGTTTTTTTCACACTAAACAAAGAAAGAAGACAATAAATAAAAGAGCTTAAAATAACACCAGAAAGAATACCCATAAAGAAAGTATTAAAAAAAGCAAATTGTTTTGTTATGTTGAAAAATTTTTCCCAAAAAGACACAATATCATCATCCTTTTTTTATTTTTTATAATTTTTATAAACGGATTCAAATCGCAAAACACTATATAAAGGCAAAATGTAGATGACATGAACTACCTATAATTATATAATAAACAAAGAAATTAACAAACACAATTTATAAAAATATATAAGAAAAGGGCTTAAATGTGGTGGATAAAACAAAAAAGCAGTTTAAAAATGCAAAAATAAGGTGTTTTATTTATTGTTGTCTCTTGATAAATAAAGTCCTGTTTCAGTATTGATAATAATTTTTTCTCCAATATTGATAAAAAGAGGAACTTTAATTACTAAACCTGTTTCTAAAGCGGCATCTTTTAAAGAATTAGTTTTGGTATCTCCTTTGGCTCCAGGTTCGGTGTAAGCTACTTTAATAGAGATTTTGTCAGGTAAACTGATACCTACAATTTCATCATTTTCATAAAAAATAATATCTACTAAAAGCCCTTCATAAAGATATTTAAGAAAATCTTTTAATTGATGTTTGTTAATTTCTAATTGTTCGTAATTTTGAGTATTCATAAAAATATAATTATCTTCCAAAGCATAAAGAAATTGCATCTTAATTTTAGTAATTAAGGCAGGCTGCACTTTGATACCAGCGTTAAAAGTGTAGTCAATGACACTACCTGTTCTTAGGTTTCTTAATTTGGTTCTTACAAATGCAGCACCTTTACCAGGTTTGACATGTAAAAATTCTAGGATTTGATAAATTTGGTTGTTGAATTTAATGGTTTGTCCAGTTTTAAAATCGTTTGTATTAATCATATTTCTAATTACTTTCTTATTTTTTGGAATTGTTTTCGTTGGTTTAATTGTTTAATGTTTAATCAGTTTTTAAAAAATCGTTAATAAGGCAAATAGTGGTTTTTTCTAAATCAGGGGATAAGGCATCTAGAATGATGGGCTTAATTTGATTTTTAAACCAAGTTTTTTGGCGTTTGGCATATTGCATAGTTTTTTGAATAATTAAGGTTTTGGCTTGATCTAAAGTTATTTTTCCTTCTAACAAAGCTTTAATTTCACGATAACCAATAATATTAAAATTGGCGTTTGGAAAATGAGTTTGAATTTGGTTAACTTCTTCTATAAAACCTTGTTTTAACATTTGTTCCAATCTTAAAATAACTCTTTTTTTCAAAATTTGTCTATCAATATCGAGATAAAAAATTAGCGAAGAATATAGAGGATTTTGTTTTTTATTTTTTTGTGACCTTAAAGTGCCTGCAAGTAAATCTTGATAAGCGCTTAGGATGCGACGAGGATTTTTTAAATCTAGGTTCGCAATTAATTGAGGATCTTTTTGTTTAATAAAATCAATCATATTTTCTATTGCAGGTAAAGAAGTAGGTGGCAAAAACAAAGATTTAGGAGTTAATTCATAATCAAAAAGAGCTGATTTAAGATAAAGCCCGCTACCACCCACAAATAAAGGAAGAGGTGTTTCTTCGATTTTTTTGCGGGCATCTTTTTGAAAATGATAAATACTGTAATTTGTTCCAGGAGCAAGAAAATCTAAAAGATGATGTTTAATTCCTTGGGCTTCTTCGAGAGTTATTTTAGCAGTTCCAATATCGTATTTTTGATACATTTGAAGAGAATCGCAATTAATTATTTCTAAATTAATTTTTTTAGCTATTTTAATAGAAAGGCTAGTTTTTCCTGAAGCGGTAGGACCTGTAATAGCGATTACTTTTTTCATAATTTTCCTTTATGAGGGTAGAAGTGTTTTGGGGTTATTAAATATTTTCCAAAATATAAAATCATTATAAATTTATATGGAAAAGTTATGTTTGGTATAATAATTTAA
>NZ_JSWH01000019.1:0-1124 GCF_000803325.1 Chrysanthemum yellows phytoplasma | reverse complement strand
TAGTAGATAAATAGTTTTGTTATTTGCTATTTTATTAATATTTATCATATTAAATTAACTACTCATTAAATATTTGAGTTATAATAAAGGCATAAAGTCTTTTATTATATTTAAGTTAGAGGCTTTAGAACTTTAACAAATTTAATTTGATAATTCAATTTAATAAAGAGGTGAAATAACATGTTTTTATTAGATAATCTTAAAGAAAAAATTAAAGATAATAAAAAATTAAGTTCGGTTGCAGTTTATCGTAGATCAAACCATAAAAGAGTTATTCAAAAAACTTTATTATGGATTAGTTTAATGCTTTTATTTTTGGCACTTTCTTATGCAGTTGTATGGCATGAATTAGTTTTTTGCCCAAATTTAGGTTAAATAAAAAAAACAATTATTTTTAAATATTTGTATCTGCCTGCTATTATAAGTATTATTGCTTTTGTATTTTCTTGTTTTTCTTCAAGTATAGCACGATTAACAGCTCCTGTTTGTCTTATTGCTTTGGGGATATTTTTAGGGATGTTTATGGGTTATTTATATGTTCGTTTGAATATATCACATACATTAGATTTGACTGATAAATTACTAATACATAAACATTTATGTCTAACTATGTTGCTTTCGTTTATTTTTATTTTGATGAGTAATTTTGCAATTACTATTTTACTTTATTATAAAAAGTTTAAAAAACAAAATAATCAACAATTAATTAATAAATTTGCTTTTGTAGTTTTTAATTTCTTTGTAATTACTATGTTTTATGTTGTTTTATTTTATGGGGTTGCTTTCCTTTGGTTGGCATCAGTTTCGCAATTAAGTCAACTTTCATCCTTATTTGACCCTTATTTTATGTTAGTGCTCCTATTTGTAAGTCTATTTATTTCATGGGCGTCTGTTTATATTGCAGGAGCTTTAGTTGTCTTTGGTTATATTATTGAAAAACAAGTAGATAAAAAATATGAAGCATCTATGGCTTTTGCTTTATGTCTGTTAGTTTTTTGGCCTCTTATTAAAGCTTTATGGAACTTTTGTAAAAAGGAGGATTAATAATTAATATTATTTATAAATTTAGAGCAGGAATTAATTTTTAATTTCTGTTTTTTTGTTTTTATTAAGTATTTATTATT
>NZ_JSWH01000018.1:0-1841 GCF_000803325.1 Chrysanthemum yellows phytoplasma | reverse complement strand
ATTATAAAATTATCACTTTTGTTATTTGCTCGTTTTTATTAAAACGCCTTATTTAATATTTTTTTTGATTATAGTTTTTCTTTTTGGCTTGCCTATTTTAAATTTATTATTTTTGAATCATTTGTATTTATTAAAAGAAGCATCTTTGAGAAAAGTTTTTAATTTATCACTTTGAGGGTTGTTAAGGATTTGTTGTGGAGTTCCTTCTTCTAAAATTATGCCATCTGCCATAAAAACAATTCTATCAGAAATTTTTTGAGCAAATGCAATTTCATGAGTTACTAAAATAATAGTTATTTTTTCATGAGTTAAATTAGTCATAATATCAAGAACTTCTTTAGTTAATTGTGGATCCAAAGAAGCGGTAGGTTCATCAAATAAAATTATTTCTGGATTCATACATAAGGCTCTTGCAATTGCAACCCGTTGTTTTTGTCCTCCTGAAAGTGTTTGAATGCTTTGAGATGCTACATCTAAGAGTCCTACTTTTTGTAATTTTTCGCGTGCTATTGTTTGTGCTTCTTCTTTGCTTTTTTTAAATACTTCTGTGATTGCCAAAGTGCAATTATTCAAGACATTTTTGTGGGCAAATAAATTGAAATGTTGAAAAACCATGCCAATTTTTTTTCTTAAATTATACACATTATATTTTGGATTTAAGATATTTGTGCCTTCAAATAAAATAGTGCCAAAATCAGGTTCTTCCAATAAATTAAGACATCTTAAAAGAGAAGATTTACCAGCTCCTGAAGGCCCTATTAAAGTAATAATTTCGTTTTGTTTGATTTTTAAATTAATGTCTTTTAAAACAACTTTAGTGCCATATTTTTTTTGGAGATTTGTAATTTCGATGATATTATGCATTTTTATTACCTAATTTGGTTTCTAATTTTTTTAAAAGATAAGAAGAGATGAAAATTAAAATTATATATATTAAAGATGCGTTGATTAAAAAACCAAAATTATTTGATGTTCTATAATTGTTTTTGCTAAAAGTAAAAATATCTACAACTGTAATTACATAAAAAACACAAATATCTTTGATATTTAGAATAAATTCATTGATAATTCGCAGTAAAGATTGATGGATTACTTGAGGACATATAACGCGTTTAAAAGCTTGCTTGCGAGTCATTCCTAAAGCTAGGGATGCCTCAATTTGACCAGGGTCAAAAAAGGACATATTTTTAATCATAAATTCTGCTAACATAGCGCAAGAATTAAAAATAAGGATAAATAGTGCGGCTTGAAAAGGTTCTAACCATTCAAAATAACCAATTCTTCTAAGTCCATAAAAAACAAGCATTGCTTGTAACATCATAGGGACACTTTTAACAAAAAAGATATAAAAATATAAGATAATATCTATTGTTTTGTAAAAATATCTCTCATAAAATCTTATTCGTTTCTTTTTTCTGATTCCTTTGATATAAAGGAGCCATAAAGATAACAAAAAAGCCCCTAATGTTCCTAAAAAAGCAAGGCTTATAGTAGTACAAATTACATTCCAATATGAGGGTAGATTATTTATAAATAAATTATAGCAGTTTTTCATAGGATCGTTCCACAGTTTCTTCCTTTTTTGTATATTTAATTGTATTTTTTGATATAATTTTATACAATTTTACTTAAATTATTTGTTATTTTCTTTGGTTTTGATGTAAGATAATAAATTTCATAATATTTTTTAAAATTCACTTTGTGAATTAGTTAATTTAATGGTTATTTAATTTATTAATGTTTTTCAAAAGAAAAAATATTTCATTTAAGTTTTAATGTCTTTATTATAACACATTATTTGTTTGGTGATGGTGTTTTTTTTACATAATTATTGTTTTTTG
>NZ_JSWH01000017.1:0-3352 GCF_000803325.1 Chrysanthemum yellows phytoplasma | reverse complement strand
CAATATTTTTTTGCTTTAAGAAATTTGTTTATCAAGGGCAATAGTTTTTTTGATTTGTTTGGTAATTTGTTTTTGGTGATGTTTTATTTTGAATTTTCCTTTTTGTTTTTGCCAAAAAAAAGACCATTTTAAAAATATAGTTTTGAGTTTGGTTTGGAAATTAGTTAGTTTGATTTTAGTAAGTAAGTTTTTTTTGGTTTTTTTGATTTGTTTTTCTATTTTGGTTATTTTTTTGTGATTAGCTTTTTGTTTGTGAGTAAATGATTGGGATATTTTTTCTTTTTGTTTGTTGAAATGTTTAAAGATTTGGTTGTTTTTTTGTTTGATGGCTATTTTTTTATGTTCGAAAAATAATTTGTCTTTTTTTTCAAAATTGAGGAGAGCTTCTTTTTTGAGGTTTGATAGTTTTTGGCGTAATTCTTTTTGTGTTTGTTGCCATGATAAATTAAGATTGATAAGAGCATCACTTAGATTTTCGTTTAATAATCCTAATTTTTCTTTCATTAAATTAGTTGTTTGGGTTAAACTTTTTTCTTTGGATTTAATTGTTTTAGTAATTTCTTGTAATAAAGATATTTGATTTTGTTTAAATGTTTTTTCCAAAGAAACATTAATAACATTTTTTATTAATTCATTTTGGTTGTAAAAAACTTTGTTAAGGTGTTTAGTTGTGTTAGTGGTATTTGTAGTTGTTTGAATTAATTTTTGTTCTTTTTTTATTTGTTCTTGGAGTAAAGTATTTAAACATTGATAAATGTTTTTTTGATAATTATTATAGAATAAAATATCTTGGATAACATTTGTGATTGTTTTTTGGCAAGCATTAAAAAAAGATTTGTTTGATATTTTGAAATTGATTAAAGGAGTAAGAGCAATGTTTTTGGAGGCAGGTTTTAAATAGTGCCATAAAGTTAAAAGTTTGGTTATTTTAAGTTTGGTTTTGTTGATTTTTTTTTGGTGTTTGTTAGTTGTTTTTTCTAAAATATGTTGGTGTTTTTTGGTTGCTTTATCTTTTTTTGTGGTGAGGTTTTTGATAATTTTTTCATAACGTTCTTTGTGAGTTTTGATTTGGTATAAAAGGGGATATAGGTCAGTTCCTTTTTGTTTGTATTTGTGAAAAAATCCTTGTATTCCTTTCTTTTTGTCAGTGTGTATTTTTTGATTAAGAAAGGTTAATTGTTTGTCATAAAAAGCTATTATTTGTTCGTTAAGATTAATTTTATTTTGTAGGCTAGTTTGGTTTAATTGGTGTTTTTTTTGTAAAAGATTAATTGTTTGATTAAATTGTTTTTGAATGATAGGAAATAAGTTAGTTTCAATTATGGTTTTTATTTGGTCTAAGATTATTTGTTCGATAAGACAAGTTTTAGTTTGATAATTACTTGTAAAAGTATTAATTTGTAATTGGATTTGTTGTAAAGTTTGTTCTAATAATGTGCTTTCTTTTTGCCAAGATGGATAAGTGTTGAGTAAATTATTTAAAGTTTGTAAAAGTTCTATATTTTGGGTTTGTAATAATAAATAGATGTCTTTTTGCATTAAGGTGATGTCTTGTAAAAAGAGATGTTTTTCTTTTTCTTGGGTAAGTTTGAAGGTTAGAAAATCATCTTTTTGAAATATTTTATTAAGTGTTAATTGGGTTTGGAAGTTGTTAATTTCTTTTTTTAAAGTAGTTGTTTGTTCTAAATAATAATGTTGGATTTTGGTTTTTTCTAATTTTAGTTGTAGGGCAATACTTTTAGTTTTAAGGTCAAATTCTTGTTTTTTTGCAAAGAAATGATAATGATAATCTATTTGGTAATTGTTTTTTTTACGTTGTAAGGCTAAAAGAGTTTTTTGATAAGCAAAGAAAGTTTCTTGATAGTCTTTTTGATTATCAAAGATAGCTGTTTCTTGGAGATGTAAGTTAAGGACTGTTTTTATTTGTTCTTTGATACCGTTTATTTTTTGGGAGAATAAATAATTTGTTTTTTGGTGGATGAGATGATAAATTTTTTCTAAGGTTTGTTGGTAGATGTGTTTGTATTTGTTTTGTTTGTGGTGTTCTAAATGCCACATATTAATTGCTTGTTGGTGTAAAAGATTGATGAGGTGATATTGTTGGCTCCATAAAGATTTTTGGTTTTGGTAAGAAAGGCAGTTTGTTTGTTGTTTGTAAAAAAGAGCTTTTTTGGATGTTTCAATTTGGTAATTGGAAAGAATTGGTATATTTATAAAAGGAAAAGGTCTTATTTGGAGAAAAAAAGCTTGTATTTGTGCTTGGATGATAGTTTTTTCTTGTTGGTAAGCATCTTTGATGGTGTCTAGTTTTTTGTCGTTTATACTTAGTTTATTTTGGTATAGTTTGTGAGTTTTGGTAATGGTTTTTTGATAAGTTTGTTTTTTTGTAGTCTTTATTTGTTCTAAGATGCAAATTGATTTGCCTTTGTCTTTTTCTTGTAAATTAAGAGTTGTTTCTAGTTGTTTTAATAAATTGGTGTTTTTTTGATTGAGGTTAAAATCAGTAGTATAAAAGTTTTGTTTTGATTCTTGGTTTTGTTTTTGGTTTTTGAGTTCTAATTTTTGTTTGTCTTTTTCAATTTGAATTAATAAATTATTAATGTTGTTATTTTTGTTGTTGAGATTAGTTATAAGAGTAGTTTCTTTGTGATTGTTTTTTTTAGTAATTTCCTTGAGTTCTTTTTGTAAGATTTCTTTTAATTGGAGGTTTTTATCGTTGTTTTTGTTTTTTTGATAAATAAGTTCTTGGGTTAAAAGAGTTTGGGTTTTTTGTTGTTGTGAGTTGTATTTTTGGAGGATTGTTTTTTTATTGGTTTGGAGTTTTTCTATTTGTGCGTAAATGTTTAATAATATGTGATGGTATTTTTCTTGTAATTGTTTTGTTTGGGTATTGTGTTTGTTATTTAGGGTTTGTAGTCTTTGATTTAATTGTTTGTTTTGGTTGTTTGTAATAATGTTTGGGGTTGTGTTTTTTTCTTGGATGTTTTTTAGGTTTGTGATATTATTTGTTAATTGGGATAAAAAAGGAGAGAAAAAATCGCTTGATAATGTTTTATTGCGTTTTAAGAATAAAGCCAAAAATCTATTATAATATGATGACATAAAATTTTTCCTTCAATCTAAATATTGATTAAACAATATAAAAACAATTAATTGTAGTTTATTATTAATTTTTTTTGTAATGTTATATTATTTTGGTTTTTCAAAGAAATAAGTTCTAAATTATTTTATCATTTACCTTTATCATAACATAAACCAAATTAATTTGGGATGTAAAAAAGAATACTTAGCTTTTATATTTAGATCTTAAAAACAAAAAAACTATCCTGAAGGATAGTTTCTTTCATTATTT
>NZ_JSWH01000161.1:0-251 GCF_000803325.1 Chrysanthemum yellows phytoplasma | reverse complement strand
AATTGATGATTCCTTTGTTTTGAAAATATAATAAAATGAAATATTCATTGATTTTACCACGGATTACTTTTTTACTTTGAGAATTGTGTTGTTTGTCAATAAGATATTCGTTTAGGAGATTATGGGTTTGTATCATATATTCATTAAATGGTTTGTGGAATAAAGATGGTTGGATTATTTGTTTAGTGATGGCAACACATAAAGATTGGTGGTTAAAAACATTAATATTGTTGAAATGCAAATTAGTTAAT
>NZ_JSWH01000016.1:0-3906 GCF_000803325.1 Chrysanthemum yellows phytoplasma | reverse complement strand
ATTTCTATGGAAATATTTTCAATATCATTTAATAATTTAGATAAATTATTGAAAAAAACATTTATTTGTTTTTGTTCTTTTAAAGCGGGTAATTTAAAAGTTAGTTGATAAAAAACATTTTTATCAATTTCGGATATTACCCCTTGTTTTCCAATAACCTTTAATTTTTTATGAACTTGAGAATTTTTTAAAAAATTCAATATAAAATTAGCATCAAACCCCTCTTTAACTTCAAAAACTGAATAAATATTAGAAATCAATACTGGTTTATTATAAATATTATAAGCAATTGATTTATGTTTTAAGAAATCTCTGTTGTTCATAACAATATTGTTGGGATATGCTATTCTATAATTTTTAATGTTTTTTTTAAATTGTTTGTTATTATCTCTTAAAATCAAACCTTTTTTACAATCTAGACTACAAATATCATAAGGGAAGCTATCTTTATTTGTTTTTGTTATTTCTTGTATTATATCTTTAATTGCTATTTCTTTTCTTTCTTTAGAATTTTCGAAAAATAATTCAATCTCTTTTTCTATTTGTTGTATTTTTTGAGATAAATTATTTTTTTTAGTTTCTAATAATTCTATTTCTCTTTTGAAAATCGCAATATTTTTTATATTTACCTCTTTGTTTTCTTGTAAATGATTTGAACAATATAAGTTTGTGGTTAAAACATAATTATTTTTTCTAATTTGCTCTATATTTGCTATTGACATTTTGTCATTTTTTTTATTTTGTGACACCATTTCCATTATATCTTTAATATTTTTTTTGCCTAATTGTCTTAGAGAAATACCACTTTTAATTCTTTCATGCATTTCTGATGCATCAATAAAACGAATTTGATGTTTTTGATTTTCTACACATTTTTGTATAATTAAAATATAAGTAATGGTTGTTTCAGATACATAAGGGAAAATATTTAGGGTTAATTGTATAATTGTATCAATATATTGATTTTCTACTAAAAATTTTCTAAATTCTATTACTCCGGGTGTAGAAGCGCATAAAACTCCAGATGGTAAAATAACACCTAAAGTGCCATCTTCTTCTAAGAGATGTAACATATGCATTATAAAAGCTAGTTCTCCTCTTTTTTTAGGAATTGATTTGCCTTTTAAATAAAATCTGTCGCAATTTTCTTTATTTTTTTCTTTATTATTGGTATACTATGGAGTGCCAAAAGGAGGATTAGCGATGATAATGTTGTATTTTTGTTCTAAATGGCTTTGATGTGGGAATAATAAAGTATCCCCATTTTCAATCTTTAAATTATAATAAGGTATATCATTTTTGTATTTTTGACCGCTAAAATCTTTATTATTATTTATATGATTTATAATTTTTAAAAGTAAAGATCCGCTACCACAAAAAGGATCATATATTTTTGTAATATTTTTATTTTTTGTTTTATGACAAATGATTTGTGATAAAAGTTCAGAAACAGAGGGTGGTGTAAAAAATTCTCTAGATTTTTGTTTTTTAGTAATGTTATCGCTAACAAATGTTTCAATTAAATACATATAAATTTCACCCATTGCATCTTCACAAAATTCATTACCTGAAAAAATATTGTCGATGCCTGTAATAAGGGTTTTTAATTTTGTATTTTTTTCTTCCTCGTTGCCTAATTTGGATTTTTCGGTTAAATCAAAATTTTCAAATAATCATTTAAAACAATGTGACTCAATAGATTTTAAAGCTTTATCTATTGCAACAAAACTAAAATTATCTTGATTAATAGAATTATTTAAATTAGCCCATAAATACTGAGGTTCAATGTGAAATCCACAAAAACCTTTTATATTGTTTTTAAATCTTGATTGTTCATTCGAATCCCATTTATCCCATGCTTGTTTATATTTCTCAAAGGATCCCAATATTGTAGTTTTACAAATATCTTTTTCAAATTTTATAGATAAATAACGGAAACTTAAAAGAGGTAAAATATAATCTTTAAAAATAGTTGTATCCACAGAATTTCTTAAAGTGTTATTAATCAAATTCCATAATTTTTGTTTACAAATTTGAACATTTTGATTTTTGTCATTTTTCATATTATAATTTTCCTTAATTTTGTCATTTTTGGATATCTTTATAATTACTGCATCAATCTTTAATGAAATTATAAATTTCATCTCTTAATTTAAATGCATAAAGATAAGGCAAAACTTCGCTCTTTTGCCCTTTATTTTTATCCATATATTCTTTTATTTGGTTTTCATTTTTGCTGATATGTTCTCTTAGAATAAAATCTTTAAAACCCAGATCATTTTTTTTATAATCAAAATAAGCATTAATTAATTTTTCCAAATCTTTACTATTTTCAAAACAAAATTCTTTGCTTTTTACCTCTATTTCTCTTTTGCTTTCTTGTTCTTTAATTAAATCTTTAACAAAATTCTTCCACAAATTAGATAAAATATTTCTTATAGCCCCCCCTTGTTGAGCATTTTGTGTTATTGTAGAAAAAATTTTATCATCTTCAATTTTATTTAAAAAAAATTCTTGCTGTTCTTTAGTCACATCATTATTATTTTCGTCCAAAATATTTTTTATTTCTTTATTAAAATTTTTGTTTTGTTGTGATGAAATGCTTTTATGTATTTTTTGTTCAGTTTTTTCAAATGATGATATTAATTTGTTTATATAATCTAAATTAATAAATGCGCTACCAAAGTGTTTTATTTCATCTTTTGGATTCGACGTGTTTTGTGGTGTTCCTGATTTAATTTTATCTCTTTTGTTTTTATAATCTAAGAACTCTTCCTTGTCTATTTCATTTTTAAAATATTTTTCTTCAAACTCTGTTTTTATCCTAATAATATTTCTTATTTTAGAATATTTATCAAAAATATCTATGAATTTTTTTTCTTTTTCTGTATAACCCATAATATTTTTTTCAATATATTTTACATTAGGAGCTAATTTTCTTATTTGTTTTAAGTAATCTTTATATTCTAGTTTTAATTCTTCATAACTTTTTTTCTTTTTGATTGTGTGTTCTGGATCAAATAAACCCATTGCTTCATTAAATAATAAAGCTTGGTCGTTGTCCTTTTTCTTCGTTTGAAAACAATAAATATTACCGTATTTTTTGCTTTTATCATGTTTTCTAATTGTTCTAGAAAATGCTTGGATTAAATTATGGTATTTCAACTCTTTGTCTAAGTATAAGGTATTTAATAGAGGAGAATCAAAACCAGTTAAAAACATGTTGACTACCAAAAGTAAATCTATTTTTTGATTTTTATTATCAGTTTTCATTTTTTCTAATATTTGTTCATGATATCTTTTTTCATTAACAAAAGGCGTTTTATCATCTACAAATTGATTTTTTGTTTTTTTGCTAAAATTTTTATAAAAATCACTTTTATTGATTTAAAAGCCTCCCTTTTATCGTCATTTTTTTCATTTTCAGAGTTAAAATGTTCAGAACAAATAGCTGCTATTTTTAAATCATGTTCATTTTCCTTGTTTTTAAATATGTTATAATATTCTATTAAATCATCAATATTAGAAACAGCAAATAAGGCATTATATTTTTTATTTTGTGTTAAATCATGATAAGAATTTAGAATCTTTTTTACTACTTCTTCTTTACAAGTTGAATTATTTTTTGTTTTTCTATAATATTCCACATTATAATCAATAACAAATTTATCTTTTAGAGCATTGGAAAAACGATATTCATGTATACATTTATTAAAAAGTTCTTTTGTTGTTTTAGCATTTTTACTAAGTTTATTTTTTTCGAAAATAGGCGTCCTTGTAAACCCAAAAAAATAAGATCCATAAAAATATTTAATCATATTTTCATGCATTTCTCCTTGTTGCGATCTATGGCATTCATCTATGATAAAAAACATTTTTTCATTTTTATATTTTTTTAAAAAAAAT
>NZ_JSWH01000015.1:0-7319 GCF_000803325.1 Chrysanthemum yellows phytoplasma | reverse complement strand
ATAAAAAATTTTAATATTAAAAAACGGTGTTAATATAAAAATCGAAATAAATTTGGAATAAAAAAATAATTCGATAAATAATAAAATAAATTTGGTGCACTATTTGCAAAAAAAGATATCATTGTAAAAAATCAAATAGTTTTGAAAATGGTTTTTTAAAATAATGGAAATAAGAAAATAATGAAAAAATGCTATAAACTACTTTTAAACTGTCAAAATAATAGGAATAATAATTGGATTTCTCAAAGTAATTCCGTATATTTTAGAGGCAAGATAATCAACGATAATTTTGTTTAAAGTCTCTTTTTGCACTTCATCTTGTTTAATAGCAGTTTCAATACTATTTTTAATATCATAAGAAATTTGTTTAATCATTTCTTGATTATCTTTCATATAAATAAAGCCACGAGAAACAATTGTTGGTAAATTAAGGACTTTTTTTCTTTTTAAATCAATACTCATAACAACAGAAAATAAGCCTTTTTCACTCAGACTACGACGTTCTTTTAGGATGGCATTGCCCACATCGTCTATTCCAGAAGCATCAATAAAGACGTTGCCTACATTCATTTTTTGGGTAATGGCAGCTTTTTCAGGAGCTAAGTTTACCATTTGTCCGTTTTCCAAAATAAAAATATTACTTTCTGGAATACCACATTCTAGAGCTAAATTTTTGTGTGCAATTAACATGCGATGTTCGCCGTGAACTGGAATAAAATATTTAGGCTTGGTAAGCGAAAGCATCAATTTCAGGTCATTTTGGTTACCGTGTCCTGATACGTGAGTGTTAATTAAAGGTCCGTGAGTGATGACGTTAACATTTTTTTTGAAAAGTAAATCAAAAATTTTATTAATGTTTTCTTGGTTGCCAGGAATGGGAGAAGAAGAAAAAATGATAGTATCTTTGGGACTTAACTTAATTTGTCTGTGAGTGTTGTTAGCAATTCTGCTTAAAGCTGCTAAGGGCTCTCCTTGTGAGCCGGTGCAAAGCAAGATAATATCGCGATATTTGTGAATGTTATTACTTGTGACAAGGGTGCCTTCAGGAATGTTAAGATAGCCATGTTTTTTGCCAATTTCCAAAGCTTTTTCCATGCTGCGCCCAAACACTGCAACTTTTCTTTTAGTCTGAATAGCAGCTTCTACAATTTGTTTGATGCGGTAAAAATTAGAAGCAAAAGTAACAATAATGATGCGGTCTGCAATATTTACAAAAAGTTCATTAATGGAAGCCCCAATAGTACTTTCGGATTGGACCAACCCAGATTGCTCGGCATTAGTAGAATCAGAAAGCAGGCACAAAACGCCTTCTTGTTTAATCTTGATTAATTTATCATATTGCGCTTCTGGACCTACTGGAGTATAATCAATTTTAAAATCCCCAGTATAAAAAATATTGCCGTATTTGGTGTTAAAAACGATCCCAAAAGTGTCAGGAATAGAGTGGTTAAGTCTGATGAAAGACACATTTACTTGATGGCTAAATTCGTATTTGGTATCATGTCTGTATTTTTCTATTTTGGGCAGGGCGCCAATTTCTTTATGCTCTGCTAATTTATGTTCTAACAAATAATATGCAATCCCTGAGACAAAAATTTTAGGAATACGCACTTTTTTAAGCAAATAAGGAATGCCTCCAATATGATCTTCATGTCCGTGAGTAACAAAAAGCCCTACAATACGCGATTCGTTTTTCAATAAATAATCATAATCGGGAATGACGTAATTGACTCCTAACAAAAAATCATCTGAAAACAAAATCCCTGAATCTACAATAAAAATTTGCTTGTGAATTTCAAAAACATACATGTTTTTCCCAACTTCGCCAAGCCCTCCCAAAGCAAAGAAAGAAACATCGGAATTATAGTTATTAATCTTTGGGTCTAAATTATTCATAAAAATTATTCTCCTTTAAATCTCATTAAAATCAATAAAAAACTTTTAAGGTTTCCTATTTTAACGATTATTACTACCTATATTATAGTATAATATAAGCAATAATTGTAATTAATTATTGTATAAAATTGATATTTTTAGCAAAAAAGACATTATAAATTATATTCATAAAGAAAATAGGTAATAAAGTTTATGAAAAAACTAATTTTTTTTGATATTGACGGCACTTTAAGAAGTAATAAAAATAAAGCTATTTTGCCTCAGACAAAAGCGTTAATCAAAGAGCTTTCACAAGGTCCTAATGTAGTTTTAGGAATTGCTACAGGCAGAAGTTATGCTAGATTAGGAGTTTTAAAAGAATTAAGACCTTTATTTAAATATTTAGTTTTGTGCAACGGCGCTCTTACAATGCAATCACAAAAGACGCAAGAAGAAAAAGTCCTTAATGAGGTTTGTTTTGACCAAAAAGATGTTATGCAAGTAAAAAAAGCAGCTGCTACAAATGGAGTTGCTTTAACTCTTTTTACCTTGGACCAAATTTTTGCCATAGATTTACAAAACGACCAAACACTCAACAATATTAACAGTTTTAAAGGGGAACAAAAACTAGTTCTAAATGATGCTTTTTTTGAGCAACAAAAAGTTTATCAAATGGTATTATTACATGAAAAAGAAAACGATAAAGAAAAGATACAAAAATTTTTAAAAGATATGCCCCAATTAAAAGCTTACTTTTGGGATAGTGGTTTTGTTGATATAATGTATCAAAAAATAGACAAATCATACGGAATTAAGCAAATTAAGGCTCTTTATCCCGATCATCAATTAATTTGTATGGGAGACGGTCCCAACGACTTTGAAATGCTTAAATTAGCTGATGTGGCAATTACTATGGGAAATACCAAAATAGAAGATTTAAAAAATATTGCTAATTTTGTAAGCCCTCATATTGATGAAGACCGCATGTATGATTTTTTTAAGACTAAAAAAATAATTTAATAGTTTGAAAGAAAAGTTGTAACAATTTGTTGCAGCTTTTTTTGTTGTGTTAATATATAATAAAAGTTAAACCGCTTATCTCATCAATAAGCGGTTTAACTTTTTAGTTTATAGTTTTATTTTATATTTATTATGGGGAATAATAAATGGAGCGGGCGATGGGAATCGAACCCACGTCTTTAGCTTGGAAGGCTAAGGTAATGGCCATTATACGACGCCCGCATAGATAGTTAATTAAGGAATGGTCGGGAAGGCAGGATTTGAACCCGCGACCTCCTGGTCCCAAACCAGGCGCTATACCAAGCTAAGCTACTTCCCGTTAATTGCATTTATGATGTTTTAATGGCACACCCAAGAGGATTTGAACCCCTAGCCTTCTGATCCGTAGTCAGATGCTCTATCCAATTGAGCTATGGGTGCTTTTTTATCAAATTGGTGACCCGTACGGGATTTGAACCCGTGAATGCATGCGTGAAAGGCATGTGAGTTAACCGTTTCTCCAACGGGCCTAATATTTTTTATTTATACCTTGGAATAAATCATAAAGCACAAATAAAAATAATCTCTTAAAGTGGCATCAAAATAAAATAAGTTATTAAAAATTTTTTTTAATTTTAACCAATAATTATTATACCAACATTGAGCCAAAAAGTCAAATAATAAAATTGTTTTATGAAAAATATTTGCAAAATATGTATTATTGCGATATTTTGGTGTAGAAATACAGTCGTGCAGGAACCCAAAAAATACATTTTGCAAGAATTAAGGAGCAAGAATTAATATTTATACTATTTTTCAATTTTGCAAAAACTATAATAATGGAAAATGGTACTATTTTTGAAATTTAGGTTTTCTAATAATTCCTACTCCAATAGCGCTGTCTCCTACATGACACCCAACAACAGGAGTTAAAGGGATTTGTACTAAATTTTTTAAGCCTAATTGGGTTTCTAAAACTTGTTGAAACTCGTTTTTTAATTCAGGGTGCCCTGTAAAAATTAAATGGATTTGATAATCATGATTTTGGGTATATTCTTTGATTTTAGAAGTTATGGCTAAAAGTGCTTTGTGGGAACTTAAAGTCTTTTTAATTAAGGCAATTTTGCCATCTTGTTGAACTTGCAAAATGGGATTTATTCTCAAAAGGCGCCCCAAAAAACTTTTTACTCCTACTAAACGTCCATTTTTAATTAATTGTGTAAGCTTTTTGGTCATAAAAAAAATGGTATTATTTTCTTTAATGAAATCTAAATGCTTAACAACTTGTTCTAGGGATTTGCCTTCTGCAAATAAACGATAAGCTTCTAGGGCAAAAAAACCTTCACAAAAACAGACAGTTTTAGTGTCATAACAGTGTACCTCAATTTTATCTGATA
The DNA here is from genome assembly GCF_000803325.1 of Chrysanthemum yellows phytoplasma. NCBI lineage: Bacteria > Bacillati > Mycoplasmatota > Mollicutes > Acholeplasmatales > Acholeplasmataceae > Candidatus Phytoplasma > Chrysanthemum yellows phytoplasma. The sequence continues at coordinate 3,048 of NZ_JSWH01000015.1, read as the reverse complement.
CCATTTTTCCTGCTTGAATAATAGCATTATAAGTGCCGCTTAAAGCAGAAGATAGCGTAGTTACAAAAACTTTTTGATAACCTTGTAAAGCTAACTTTTCAAAATAAACTACCATTTCGCCAACCGATACTTGCGAAGTTTTAGGCATAAAATCAGGGTTGTTTTTAAACATTTGATAAAATTGATCGTATTTCATGGTTTTACCATCAATATATTCTTGATCGTCGATTAAAATTTTGATTCTAAAAATGTCAATATCACAAGAATGCGAGTAATAATCGAGACAACTAGTAGAAGTGGTTGCAACTTTTATTTTCACATCATTCTCCTTTAATTTGCTTTAGGGATGCCAATTATTTGCCATATAAAGGTTTTTGGTAATGAAAAATATTTGGAATATAATTAAAATATCAAAAGAAATTAGTATTAAAAATAGATTTTAGTTGGTTGTAATTAGGGTTTATTTGGGGTGAAGTAGTGCAAAAATGAAAAATACAAAAATAAATTGTCAGATTGGTCAAATTGGAAAAACAAAAGAGCAAAAAACAAAAGGAAGGCACAACAACAATAAATTAACTTTTTTATATTGAATTATTGTTTTTTGACAACTTTCTTATTATTTTGTATCGTATTTATTTGTATTTATTATTCGTTTTATTCACTTTTAACACTAATGAAAATAGGAATAACAATAGGTCTTTTTTTAGTTTCTTTGAATAAAAATTTAACTAATGATTCTCTAATATTTTTTTTGAAATCATTCCATTTAAGATACTTTTTTTTCAAAAAAATTTCACTTTTTTCATCAAAAATAGCTTTTAACTTAGGAAAAATATGACTAGTTTCAGAATCTGCCAAAAAGCCTTTACTTACTAATTGTGGAGCACCTACTATTTTTTTGTGTTTAGCATTAACATTGGCAACAACAATTACAACTCCATCCGCTGCTAAAAGTTCACGGTCTTTCATAATAAAATCTTGCCCACCAATAACGGGAGTACCATCAATTAAAATTTCTGTAAGAACGCCAGTATTAGATTCGGCAAAGGCATCTTTTTGTGGGTCACAATGCCAAATACTGCCATTTTCTAACAAGAAAGTTTGGTTGAGTTTGAATCCTAAACTTTGGGCAATTTTTTGCACTTGATATTGATGACGATATTCACCCATAACAGGAATAATGTATTGAGGTTTTAAAAAATTAAGCATCAATTTGAGGGTTTTTTCATAATCATTGGAACAAGCGTCTAGGTCTTTTACCAAAACATGGGCTTGAATATTGTGGCGTGACAAAAGATCTAGGGTTTGAGATTGCATTTTGGCAATTCCTGCCATTTCTTTGGACATTAACAACACTAAATCTTGGGGCGTTAAATGAATTAAAGTGTCTGTTTTTTGACACATTTTTTGCAAATGAAACAAAGATTCAAAATGTTTACCTAGCACAAAGACAACTAATTTTGGATGTTTTTTGGAGTCTTCTAGTGTTTTTAATTCCACTAAATTGAAGGAAGGCACTTTTAAAAAACCTTTTTTCAAAGCAATATCAATAATTTTTTCACTTTTTCTACCTAAAAAAGTTATTTTAAAATTAAGTCTACATGCCAAATCCACTATGGATTGAATTTTTAACAAATCAGGCATCAAAGAAGGAATAACAATAATACCTTCGGATTTAAGCAAGTGATTGCTAAAATAGTTATTCAATTTGTGCTCAAAACTCGATGCATCATTATTATGCGCAGATGTGCTAAAAGCCCCACGACAAGAAGGCAAAAAGGCAAGTACTTTGGGTTGTGCTAATTGAGCTAATCTTGTAAAATTAGTTTGAAAAAATTTATTTTTAGAATGCAATAATTTAAGGTCGCCAGAGTAAACGATGCTACCTCGTTTAGTTTGAAAAACCATTCCCAATGTTTCAGGAATCAATTGCGATGTAGCAAAAAAAGCCACTGCCACATCATCAAAAATAAGTCTTTCATCGCTTTTAACGATTTGTAGATTAAAATTGCGGTAATTAATTTTATGACTTTGAAAATGCGCTTTTAGAACTTGCATCGTAAAATAAGAAGCATAAACAGGGATATCAAAATCTTTCATCAAGTAAGGCAAGGCACCCAAATTGGTTTCAAAAGCTGATGATAAAAAAACGCCTTTAATCTTGTCTTTGATATCTTGTAATTTGTAATAATCAGCAATCATAGAATCGATGCCATAAAGAGCGGTATTGGGATATTTTAGTCCAGCATCAAGTAAAAAATAAGATTCGTTAATTTGCAAGACGTAAAAATTTTTTCCACTTTCGCCCAGTCCTCCTAAAGCAAAAAATTTAATGTCATTCACTTGGAACCTCCAGTTTGTAATTTGGAAATTATTCATAATTAAAGATGAAAATAATTTCTTGAAATGTTTTGAAAATTAAAAAAATAAAAATTGGGATTGAATTGGGATTGCAAATCCGGAATTGAGCATTGAAAAATATATTTAGGTTTGGTTCTTGGTTGTTGTTGGCATTGTTGAATTATTTAGTAAATATTTTTTCGTTTTGTCAATTTAGATGTTTTTGCAAAAGCGGGATTGGGATACGATAATGCCGCATTTATTTAATTTATCAATAAAAGACTTGCAAAATGCCCAAAATAAAAATCAAACAGCAATTGCAATTCAATAAATTAAATGCAATAAAAGACTTGCAACAAATGCACGAAAACTTTTAGGAAACTTGCTTGTATTTTATTGTAGCAAAAATTTTATTTATTAGGTTAAAAGTATTTTATAAGAGTCAAAATCAAATTTTGAATAATTAAAAATATTATCAAGAAAGGAAAAAGAAAAGAAATATAATAAAAAATATTAGGTGGATTATTGATGGTTTTGGGCAATTTGATAATAATTTTAAATCATTAACAAAAAATATTTTTTCAGTTTTCTTTGGTTTTTTCAAATATTGCATTTTTTATTGGATATGAAAATCTCCAAAAGCAATTTTTTATTGATAAATATTTTTAATAATTTTCAAAATCATAAATAATTGAAAAAATAATTGAC
>NZ_JSWH01000014.1:0-11316 GCF_000803325.1 Chrysanthemum yellows phytoplasma | reverse complement strand
ATATTCTTGCCAAAATATAGATATACCAAATAATAAATATAATAGCAAGCAAATAATCTTTATTGATTTTTAAATAATTTAATAAAAAAGGTCAATGTGCATAAGCCATGTTCTGTTCTTGTTAAACAAGTGTGGCTATTTATCTTCTACTAATAAGTAGTGCAAAACTAATTTCATTTAATCGCTTTGCATGCCCCTACCATTATTTTGGGTTGTTAGCTTGAGGGGTTTATCGCGTTTCACTTAATTATTTCTAATTAACTCGTCTCTGTGACACTTTCAGTTTTTATCTCATAGATTAAAATAATGTAATTATTGCAATCCTTAGAGATAAAAAACGCCGTTACTTTTTACAGTACTCTAAGTTATTAATTCCTTAGACACAAACACTACATGCAATCGCAGCATGTGCTAACATGGACTTTCCTAAGCTTAAAATACTTATTTTAAACCTCAGCCACTTCCATTGACCTCTTTTATTGTATCAAACATTAAAGTAAAATGCAATCTTTAAATTATGTTTGTAGATATTTTATTAATTTTATTTAACAATCCACAATATTTTACATCCTTTGTAAACAAGTAGGACAATATTTAGGAAAAACATACCAATTACTAGAATCTTTAAAATAATGATATATTGCCTCATCAGGAATATAACAGGCTTTGGGAAAATGATACATTGGAGTTTCTTCAAAATAATTATCAAAGGGAGCTTCTCTCATGGATTGCCTCATCAAAGATCCTGAATCTACCCATCCATATTTGGAAATAATGAAATACATTACTTGTTTTCTTTCCCAATTTAATTTACTTTCAAAAGTTTGAGAAACAGGATCTTTAATAATTTCGTCTTTGTCATAATGTTTAAGTTTTTGATATAATCTTTTAAAAACAGGTCCTTTTTGCCATGCTTCTACTAGATTAACAGCCAAAGATTCTTTATATTTAACTAAATAAGCAGCATAAGAATAGTAAAGTAGCTTTTGGAGTTTCATATGATTAACATCAATTCTTTTAATAATATAATTAGCACAATCAGATATATAAATTCTAGTATTTCTAGTTACAAAATTCATGATTTAGTCCTTTTGTTTTAAGTATTTGTTTTTGCTTTTTATTTTATTATAACTCAATTTTGATGAATTAGGTTATATTTTTGACTGGGGAAAGTAAAATTTGGGTTGTTTAAGGGGGGGTTATGTTGTTTTATTTGCTTTGTATATTGTTTTTGTTGGTTTTGGGTAATAAAAAAGATCTTATATTAAGATCTTGCATTTGTTTATTTAGTTTTGGGGGCAAAAAAGATTTATAATGGGAGGTTATGAAGTGTAAGAAAAATATTTTTAAATAATAAGGGGAGTGATTTAGCATTTTTTTATGGATCAAAAATATAATTTCTTTATGTTATAATTACCCAATTATAAAAAATCAAACAAACGATCACAAATTTTAACTTGATCTCCTGGTTTGGCTCCTTGTTTTTGTAATTGTTCTTCCATTCCTATTTTTTTCAATATTCTATTAAATCTTTTTACAGCTTCTTCGTTGTTAAAATCAGTACGATGAAAAAAAGTTTCTACTTGCTTACCAGACACAACAAAAACAGAATCACTTTCTTTAATAACAGAAATAGTATTTTGATTATCGGGAAGGGTGTATAATTTAAATTCGTTGTTTTTGTTTGGAGTAACTTCTAAGGGAGTATTTTGTAAAAGGGAGCTCATTTCATATTTTAAGGTCTCTAAATTATCAAAAGAAACTAAAGAAAGAGGGATAATTGGTTGGTCTTTGATTTGTTGTTTTAAAAGAGTAAGTTTTTGCAAAGCATCAGGTAAATCCATTTTATTGGTAACAATAATTTGTTTTTTAAGTAATAATTGGGGATTGTATTGACTTAATTCTTGATTTAAAGTTTGGAAATCTTGGTAAGGGTTGGCACTTTCCATACTTAAAATATGAACTAAAACACGACATCTTTCAATATGTTTTAAAAATTGAATTCCCATACCACAACCTAAATGAGCATTGGCAATTAGTCCTGGTAGGTCAGAAACTACAAAACGAAAACCATCTACTTCAACAACTCCTAAATGAGGTTTAATTGTGGTAAAAGGATAGGAAGCAACTTTGGGTTGGGCTTTGGAAATAGCAGAAATAAGAGAGGATTTACCAACACTTGGAAAACCTAATAAACCAATATCAGCTAAAACTTTAAGTTCTGTTTTGATTTTAAAACTTTCACCTAAATCACCTTTTTCAGCATAACTTGGAGCTTGATTTTTAAAAGTAGCTAATGCTTTATTACCTTTGCCGCCTTTGCCGCCTTTAGCAATAACTAAGGTTTGTTGATCGTATAAAATCTCTCCTAAAAACTTGTTATCAGCAGTATAAAAAACTGTCCCCAAAGGAACTTTAACATAAAGATGAGGGGCGTTGGCTCCATTTTGACCTTTATTTTTGCCATTTATTCCATGTGGTGCTTTAAGATGTTTTTGATATTTTAATTTTAATAAGGTAGTCTCGTCTTTGTCGCCTACAAAAATAACAGACCCGCCGTTGCCACCATTGCCACCAGCAGGTCCTCCAAAAGCTACATATTTTTCTCTTCTAAAAGCAACGATGCCATGACCACCATTGCCAGCAAAAACTTCATTAAAGGCTTCGTCAACAAAATGCAAACTAAATACCTGCTTTCATTAAATGCATAAAAAAATTATTGCATATAAACAGAAACTTTTTTACGACCATGCTTTTTTTCAAATTTAATAATGCCACTCATTTTAGCAAATAAAGTGTCATCTCCACCTCTACCAACATTAAAACCAGGGTGAATTTTGGTTCCTCTTTGACGATAAATAATAGCGCCTGCTTTGGCAAATTGACCGTCAGAAAGTTTAGCACCTAATCTTTTGGAATGAGAATCTCTACCGTTTCGAGTAGAACCTGCTCCTTTTTTAGAAGCAAATAACTGGATTTGTAATTGCAATAACATGTTATAACCTCTTTCTTGTTTGAATTTGAGATATTTTTTTAAAATTATTGGGATATTGTTTGGCTAAATTGCAGATAGTGTATTCTAAATTATCTAGCAAAGTAAAAAGAACAGTATTTTGGGTGGTTTTCACTTCTAATTCAAACAACTTATCTTGTAGATTATAGGTAATATCTGTTTGGAATTGAAGTTTTTCTAAAGCATTTAAAGTTACAATAATAGCAGTAGAAACCGAAGCACACACAATATCAAAACCTTTAGGAGCATATAAAGCGTGCCCCCAAACTTGAATACTAGTAATTTTTTTTTGTTCTTTGTAAAAACAATAGCGAATCATAGTTTTTAAACAGTGATTTTAGTAATCAAAAGTTTAGTATAGGATTGTCTGTGTCCTTGTTTACAACGATATTTTTTACGTTTTTTATACTTAAACACAATAATTTTTTTAGCGCGGTCGTGCTTGATTACTTGAGCTGTTACTTTAGCGTCTTTAACAAAAGGGGTGCCTAAAACAGGATTGGAGCCACCAACAGCTAAAACTTCTTGAAATTGATAAGTTGTTTCTGGCTCAACATTTATTTTTTCAACATAAATTTCTTGTCCTTCAGAAACACGAAATTGTTTTCCCCCAGTTTTGATGATTGCAAACATTTTCTTTCCTCCTTGCAAAAATTGCAAATTATCTTGGATAATTTATTGGATCTGATAATAATTAATTGTTTAAAAACAATGGTTTTTATATTTTTTTAATTGGGTATTGCAGCCAAACCAAAAAAATACAATAATCATACATTATTATAACATATCTTATTAAAATATGAGTGTTTTTTTTGTTATGAGTTTGGATTATTGTGCTTTTTGAGATATCTATTTTGCGGATGGTTGCTACATTTATCACTGCAAGCTCCTAAATATTTGTGTTCGCTATGTTCGTGGCACAAAATTTGTTTGTTGCATTGAGGATTAGAGCAATTAATATAGCGTTCACAAGGAGTGCCATCAAAATAGTCTTTACCAACGATAACATGTTCTTTTTGATTAACAGGAACTGCTATTCTTTGATCAAATACATACATTTGACCATCCCACAAAGCACCTTGAGTTTCGGGGTGTTTGCCATAAGAAATGATGCCTCCTTCTAATTGATAGACATCATCGAAACCTTCTTTTTTTAAGAAAGTGCTAAATTTTTCACAACGCACACCACCAGTACAATAAGTTACGATTTTTTTATCTTTTAATAAATGGGTGTTTTGTTTGACCCAATTTGGCAAATCACGAAAATGTCTAATATTGGGATTAACTGCATTTCTGAAGTGTCCTAAATCATATTCATAGTCATTACGAGCATCAAGAATTAAAGTATCTTTTTCTTGCAAGGCTTGCAAAAATTCTTGAGGAGCTAAATAAGCACCTTTGTCCTTAGTAAGATCAAAGTTTTCTTGAAGACTCAAATTAACCAATTCGGGCTTAACTTTAATAGAAAGACGCGGGAAAACGTGTGCCTCTACAGTTTCCATTTTAAAAACGGTGTTGCAAAAACGAGGATCTTGTTTTAGTTGATCCATGTATTTATGTATTTGTTCTTCTGGACCTGACAAAGTACCGTTTATACCTTCTTGGGCAACGATAATACGTCCTAAAAGTCCTAGAGATTCACAATATTTAAAATGTTGGTCTCTAAAAGTTTGAGGTTCTTTTATTGGAGCATATTGATAATATAAAATAACTAAGTATTGGGAGTTAGAAGTTTGTGTCATAAAATAATTATGCCTCTTTTCAATTGAGATTGCATGCAAAATCTGATTAATTTGGACTTTATTTTATTATTAAAATAAATTGTTAGGAATTTGAAACAATGAATGATTAATGTTTTTGGCTTCATTTATAATTTTTTATTTAAGATTTTTATGGAGCAAATCTTAAACTCTAATAAATATTAAGGATTATAAAATAAATTTTAGGGGCGTTCTTTCCAAAAAATATACATATTGTGAGCACCATTTAACATTTGTTTTAAATCATCTAAACTATATTTTATTTCGCCTTTGAAACTTGCAGTCCTTGTGCCACCATCAAAAAAGACTCCTAATAAATCCGAAGAAGCGTCTTTAATACGGCACAAAAGACAAGGATAAGTTTGGATAGTCTCAGAATTATAACAAGGATAATTAGATACAAAACCCCAAAAAGATGGATTAATATTGGTTTTGATATAGGTTTTTATTTGTTGAGGAAAAGTTTGAGAATTGTGGGGTCGTAAATAAATGTTTTTAATTTGCATATTGATATTACCTCACAATTATTTTTGAAGATGAAAGTAATGAATTTTTGAGGTTGTCTTTGAAAATGGTGAAAAAAATAGTAAAGGTTTTGTTAGTGGCTTTTGTTTTACCAATAAAAAACGCCGAATCACTTTATTTTTCATAAAAGATTCGACTCTATATTCTAAATTATTCTTGTTAAAAACATTCAAATTACTTGATAATATCGGTTCCTAAATAAGGCTGTAAAACTTCAGGAACTGTAATAGTACCATCTTGGTTTTGATAATTTTCCAAAATAGCAATGACAGTTCTTCCAACAGCCAAACCTGAACCGTTTAGAATATGAACGTATTCATTTTTATTATTTGCAGGATTTTTCATTTTAATATTGGCGCGTCTTGCTTGGAAATCGCAAGAATTACTGATAGAACCAATTTCACGATAACAATTATAGCTGGGTAAAAAAACTTCTAAATCATAAGTTTTTGCCATACTAAAACCCAAATCCCCAGTAGAAAGTAAAACAACACGATAAGGAAGTTTGAGCAGTTTTAGCACTTCTTCGGAATCTTTTAACATTTGGTCTAGACATTCATAAGAATTTTGGGGATGGCAAAACTGGATTAATTCTACTTTATTAAATTGATGTTGTCTGAAAATTCCTCTAGTATCTTTGCCAGCTGAGCCTGCTTCTTGGCGAAAAGCAGTAGTGTAGGCGACGTATTTAATGGGAAGTGTGTCTGGTTTAAAAATTTCTTCACGATGCAAATTAATAGTAGGAACTTCTGCTGTAGGATTTAGATACCAATTATTTTTGGAGTTGTAAAGTTTGTAGACTTCATCTTCAAACTTGGGTAATTGACCTGTTGCAAACATGGATTTTTCATTGATAATATAAGGAGGAATAATTTCTTGATAACCTTTTTTACTATGAAGATCCATCATAAATTGAATTAAGACTCTTTCGAGGCGTGCTCCTAGCCCTTTGCAAACAACAAATCCACTACCAGAAATTTTAGAAGCCTTTTTAAAGTCGAGAATATCTAATTTTTCACCTAAATAAACATGGTCTTTGGGCGTAAATGCAAAAGTTCTTATTTGTCCTTCGCAATACAATTCCTTATTGTCCTTATCGTTTGTGCCAATTGGTAAAGAATCGTGTGGTAAATTGGGGGTAATGCTTAAAATATCAAAAATTTCTTGTTCTTTTAGTTTTAAATTTTGTTCTAGTTTTTGTAAATCATCACGCAAAAAATTAGTGTCTTGCAAAACAAGAGTAATATCTTCTTTGTCGTTAGCTTTTTGGGCAACTTTTTTAGCTGATTGATTTTTTTGACTTCTTAAATCCTGTATTTCCAAAAGTAAAGATTTTCTTTGTTGTGCTAAAAGAGGCAATTTATTTAAATAAGCAAAATTTTGTTGCCTTTTTTCTAATTTTGCAATAACAGATGGCAGATTTTGGACTACAAAATTCAGATCTAACATAAAAAAATACCTCTTTAGTTTGGGAAAAATTAATTTAATGGTAGCAAAAATAATAAGTTTTAATTGGAAAAATATAAATGTAGTAAGAATATAAATTTTGTTAGTTAATGGGGTTTGAAAAATTTTTACTTATTTTTATTATTAAAACCATTTATAAATTCAAACCACCAATGTAGAAATTCTTCACTAGAAGAAGGTTTTCCTGTATGAGATTTCAATTTGGTACCTAAAAAATTTATTAACTTCATTTACACCTTTTTTTACTGTGGTTTGTGCAAAATATTTAGGTTCATTTAATAACGATCTAAAATATAGACTTGTCCCTAAAACTGATCCTACAATAAATCCTGAAGTTACATAAATTACTTTATTTGCCCAAAAAAACATAAATTTATCAACCTTTTCCACTCAAATATATTTAAATAAAATAATTACAATTAAAATATTAATGTTATGTTTGTTGGTCCAATATTATGATAAGTTTTGATGTTTGTTTTAATTAATGTGGTTTTTGTGAGTTTTGTAAAGAAAAATTAAAGGGTATTTACTAATTTTTGTAAATCAGATTTGTTTCTAGCAGAAAAGTTAGCGTGATAAACTCTTTTAGAAACCCCTTTATCAAATTTTTTATAAGCTACACTTAATAAAGCTAAGGCTTTTTGTTTATCAGCGTTTGCAACTGCAGTTTTTACTTGTTTTACCACTGTTTTTACAGATGATTTAAAAGAAACATTTTGCAAACGACGTTTTTCATTAGTTTTATTACGTTTTTTTTGTTGTTTAATATTAGCCATGATTATAATCTCCTTTTTTTAGTTACTTAATTATCAATTTATTATTAATAACTCTACTGAGGATTATACCAAAATTTAGATAAAAAAGCAATAAAATAGTGTAATTATAGTGTTTTTTTATATCTTTTGCATTGCATAATAAATTATGTAATATTTGTAAAAATAAAATTATGGAAACTCGTTTATGGAGATTTTTTTATAACTCGAAACAATACCCAAAATTACTTTCAAATACTTATTCATTTAACTTTTTAAAATATTTTTTTTCAAATGCATCAGGAGTAGCATAATTAAGTGATGAATGCATTCTTTCTAAATTATAATATGACATATATTTACAAATAGCTTCAATCATAACTTTTTTATTAATAGTTCTAGGGTTTGGAATGCCATAATAAATACATTCACATTTAAAAGAAGAAAAGAAAGAAGTTAAATAAGTACAAGGAGAAGATTGTCCTTTTTGAATCCTTTGTCTATCTTCCAAACTCTGAATTAAATTTTTGGTTTCTAAAATTTCTTCAACATCCAATTTATAATATGGAAATTTAAGATAAGAATGAAAAAATGCAATCATTTTCAAATACATTTAATTTATCAATAGTATCTATAATTAAAGGTGCGCCTTCATAATCAGAAACATGATAAGCCAAAATTTTGCGACTATATGTATCTAGGACAACTGAAACATATAAAACTTTATCCTGGTAATAAACTTCGGTAATGCCACCACATAATATTTGATGAGGTCTTGTAGCTTTCATATTTTTAGCAAGATTTAAAAATTGACGATTTAATATCATTTCTTCAGTATAATATTGCATATTTATCTATCTCCATTTATTTATTATAATCATTCCTAAACATTTAAAACATTAAATAATTCTATCACCCTAAATTATAAACAATTACAACAATTTATCTACCCCAAAAGAAATGAAAACCCAAACTGCAATTACAGTTTGGGTTATTTTAATAAATAATGATACATTTATAAGGAATCAAAAATCTTCAAAAAAAGCCTTAGATTTAGGAAACTTATCAGTTTCAAAAATTTCTTTCGGAGTACCTTTTTCAAGAATTTTACCTTGTTCCATAAAATAAATAGTATCAGATACTCTTTGAGCAAATTTCATTTCATGAGTTACAATAATAAGATTTATTTTTTTCTCTGATAATTTTTGTAAAGTTTGTAATACTTGCAAAGTAGATTCAGGATCTAGGGCAGAAGTTGGTTCATCTAAAAGAATAACTTCAGGTTTCATACATAAAACTCTAGCAATAGCAACACGTTGTTTTTGTCCCCCTGAAAGAGTTTCTACTCTTTGATTAGCAAGAGCTTCTAAATCTAGTTCTTTTAACCGTTCTAAAGCATTTTCTTGAGCTTCTTGTTTAGATAATTTTAATACTTTCATCGGAGCTAAACAACAATTTTCTAATACTGTTTTTCCTTCAAATAAATTAAAACTTTGAAACACCATTCCTACTTTAGTTCTTAGATCAGATAATTTTACTCCTTTATCTAAGATATTTTTATTATCAATTAAAATTTGACCAGAATTAGGTTCTTCTAATAAATTAAAACATCTTAATAAAGTAGATTTACCTGAACCTGAAAAACCAATAATAGTTACTATTTCTTGTTTTTTAATTTTTAAATTAATATTTTTTAAAATCTCTTTATCGCCAAACTTTTTACAAAGATCTTTAACTTCAATTAAATATTGCATTCTAAACTCCTTTTTTTTGTTTTTCTAAATATTTAACAAATAAATTAGCAATCGTAATTAACACTAAATAAATACAAGCAGTAATAGCATAAGGAATAGCAATGCTTCCTGTTTGAACAATTTGAGTTTTGGCTTTCCATGCTACATCTAACAGACCAACCAAACCACCAAAACAAGCACTATCTTTAATATTTACAATAAATTGTTGTACTACAAAAGGAAGTGATCTTTTAAGCGTTTGGGGGAAAACAACACAAAAAAATGTTTGTCTTTGAGTCATTCCTAAAGCTAGAGAAGCTTCTACTTGTCCTTTATCTAAAAACTTAATATTTTGTAATAAAATATTTGTAATACTAACTGCTGAATTTAATAATAACACTATAATACCTGAATACATCGGATTTAATTCAGGATTATAAGCTCTCCAACCAAAATGAACTATAATCATTTGAGCTGCTACTGGAATTGATTTAAAAATATAAAGTATTGCATCAAGCAAGTAAAGAAAACTTTGTATTAACACTACAATAAAGGGATTTTGTGTTTGATAATTAGGTTTAATACTTTTAATCCCTGTTAAAACAATAGCTAAGATAAAACCTACAATAACTCCATCTAATGCAAGTAATAAAGTAGTTTTTAAAGGTGTGGCATAATCAGGTAAAACAAGAGATACTTTTTGATACCAATTTAATCCTTGTTTTTGACTTAACTCTTTTAAAGATTGTTCTAACCATTTATTAGTTATTTCTTTAAATTTAGATATTTTGTCTTCTAAAGTTTTTATTCTATTTAGGTCTTTGTCAGTTGGTTTTGATTGTTCTTCTTTTAATTCTTTGGTTAACTCAATTATACCTTTAACATCTAAACCATAACCCTCTAGAACAAGTTCTTCTTTTTTTAAAACTTCTTTAAAAGCATTATTAATTGGAGTAATTAATTTTGTATTACCTTTTTTAACTACAATTCCTAAACCTGTAGGAGAAACAGTAAAACGAGCATCATCAGATATAATTGATATATGTTTTAATTCATCATTTTGCGAAGCATAATATTTAGTAATATAACTATCAGTTACAAAAATATCAGAAGCTTTATCTTTAACGCTTTGAGCACACATAACAGCATCATCAATAGGATTGGATTTAGTAATGTGTAATAAATTTCCTAAATCTGATCTAATATTTTCAATAACTTTATCAGCCACAGAACCAGTAAGAGTTAAAAATTTAATTGGGTCTTTGGAATCTTTTAATATACCTTTTATATCTTCATATTTTACTTCTTTTGGCAAATCTTTAAAACGCGCATCATCTTTTCTTACTAAAAACCCTGTATTATCCAAAGTATAGGCAATAGGAAAATCAAAGTTTTCTTTTCTTTTATCAGTAATACTAATAGAAGAAATAGCTACATCAAATGAACCATTTTGAACAGCAGTAAACATCCCATCAAAATCAAAAAGACTAAATTTACAACCTTCATACTTTTCTTATTGAGGTAATGCTTTTACTATTTTATCAATTAAATCTATATCAAATCCTGAAATATATTCACCTTGAATAGTTCTATGAGCTTTACTTGTATCTTTATCAGATTTAATAGTCAAACTATTAGGAGCTGCATCAGCTACCACAGCTACTCTTAAATATTTCTTAGAATTATTAACTCTTTGAAATAACCCCACACTAAAATGAAGCCATACCCAAAAAATCATAAACATAAATAATAAAACATATTTAGTATATTTTAGATATTCAGTAATTTTGTATTTTTCTTTTTTCCTTTGAATCATAATATATAATTTTTACCTTCACTTTCAATTTTGGTGCTTGTAAAAACTATCTATTTGACAAATTTAATTTAAAATACCAAAAAAAAAACATCATTGTTATAATAGATACAACAATTTTAATATACTTATGAATATGAAATCTATATTTGGGAGGCATCTTTTTAATTTTCATTTTTTAACCTTTTATTTATATATTATAAATATACATAAATTGTAATGTGCATCATTTATAAATATTTTTCAATTCTAA
>NZ_JSWH01000013.1:0-4939 GCF_000803325.1 Chrysanthemum yellows phytoplasma | reverse complement strand
AATTATAAATATTTTAATTGACACTAATTATTATTTAATACTATTTAGTTAAGTTAAAATATTGCTTCAAGGAAATAACATGTTGTATAAAAAAATTTTCTATATTTTGTTTTCATAATAAAAACAATATTGGAAGAGAATTAGAATAAATATATGCGTAATGTTAATAAGAATAAGAAAAATAAGAAAGTATGTGGGGTTCCTAAAGTCTTATTAATTTAGGTGCTGCCTTAGTTGCTACAGTATTTATAGTAGGGATGATTATTTCTACAAGAGCCCTAAATACAGACTATGTGTTTAAAACTAAACCATTAGGAACAAAAGTTGGGAAAGCTAATCCTTCATTATTAGGTTATCTATATTCTAAATTTACTGATGATAATGATGATAAAAAATTAGTTGATTTAGAAACTAAACATTTAGTAACAGATACAAAACAAATTAAACAAGAAGTAGGATTAGTTGCAAAGTATTGCAATGATGATGTAAATAATAAAGCATTATTTAAAGATTATAACTTAGTGCATGTAGGTTATAAATTAGTTTTATTGACTACTGATAGATATAATGCAGGAAAAAATCCAGATCCAAGTGTATATACACAAGCCTCAAATTATGACTCTGCAACAAATGTAGACTTTAATGAAGTTAAACCTGTTGATGTTTTATTAGTATATACACTAACAGAAGAAGGAGAAACAAATAAAGATTTTTATGTTGTAGTTAAAAAAGACGGTAAGGATGTACAAGAATCTGTATTTAGAGTAGGAATTGAATATGATGGAACACCTACATTAAAGCATCAAAAAGACAATAATGGTAAATTATTATACAAAGCAGTAGATACAAATGGTAATTAAGTAAAAGACAGTAATGGTAATGTAAAACAATTTACATTTGACAGTGATAATAATACAACTGAAGGACAAAACAGAACATTACTTAAATCACTTACATTAAAACCTGTAACAACTGGAACTGGAAATAATGAAACCCATAAAAAAACAGTGCAAACCCTGCAAGATACCTTTACAAAGGGCAAGATGTTTGGGGTAATGAAGTGAAAGGCGTAGAAAGCACTGTAAATACTTCAGATCAAGGTGTAACTGCTAAAAATAATAGAACATACGAACACACCTTTACATTACCACCTGTAATGCAAAACGATACTGGTAAAAAATCATATACTAAAACTTTAGAAGAATTACAAAAATCAAACCAAGCCTACAAAGAGTACACCGAAAAAGATGTAGATGACAAATATAAAGATGGTACATTAAAATATAAAGATCTACATAATAATCCTTCAGTTCTAAATTCTAATGGAACTGTTCATAAAGAACCATATAAATTTACATTTAATTTACAACAAGTATATTCTTTAGAAAATACATTAGAAGAAACAGAAACAGTTAATGGCACAACCACTAAAAAAACAAAAACATTATTAGCAAAATTATTAGAATTATCAAATCTAAATGCAAGTAAAGACCTTTATAGCCAAGGTAATCTTGCTTTAATAGTTTATTATAAATTAGTAGATAAAGATGGAAATACAGAATCATCAAATACAGGTACAGTAGTACAAAGTGCAAAAGTACCATTGAAACCTAGAGCTCTTAAAGTAAGTAATAAAGGACAAACTAATTTTGCTGGTGCTGGTATGAGACAAACACAAGCAGTAACACAAAATCAAGCACAAGGACAAGGAAACAATTCAAGATCTAATCCTACATCCTAATATATAATCCTTAATTACTTATTACTTAGTTAATATTATTACACAAATAATACATCAAGTTATTCATAAATTAAAAGTGGTAATTGTTAATATGTCTAAATATAAAAAAATATCAATTCTTACTACCTTTTTAAAACACGTAAAAAAAACAGTATATATTTTATATATTGTTTTTTTTATTATCTTGTTGAGTCATTGTAATTTTAATATTCTTTTAGCTAATGATAGTGACCCTAATTATTTAGGAGTAATTCAACCAAGACAACTAGGTATAAATGGTAATTCTAATATAGGATATAAAATACAAACAGATAATAAAACTAAATTAGAAGTACAAATTAAACCTTTAGCATCAGATAATAAGAATTTGTTTTATTTTCAAGGAGATGCTAAAACAATAGGACAAGAACCTAATGCAGCATCAACATATAAAAGAGGTTATGCTCTATTAGTAACTATTCCTCAAAAAAGTTGTCTAGATGAACAAGATTTATATCTTTGTTGTGATGCTAATATTGCTATTAAACAAGAAGCCTATGAAGCATTTCTAAAAGCCCAAACAGACGTAGAAAAACTTTTAAGTAATGATCAAAAAACAAAGGATTATTGGGAAGTTCAAAAAAAAACGGAAGAATTGATTAAAATTAGTTGATGCAAAAAAAGAATTACAACAAGAAAAAGATCATTGGGATTATTTTTTTACCAAACCTAATTTTGTAACTGAGTTTGCTCAAAAATATATTAAATATCATTATTTTCCAATTGATGTTAAAAATAATAATTCTACTAATCTAATTAAAAAAGTTGAAGATATTAAAAAAATATTTTATAATAAAATACCCTCATCTAATAACAACACTGGACTTTGTATTGAAGCTGAAAATCAAATTTATTATATAAATGATTTCCCACCGCTATCACAAATACAAAAAATTACACCTAATTTATTAAAAAAACCAGTGTTATTAGAAAAGATAGAAATAGTTTAAACAACAACGAAATAAAATATAAAGCTGGAGATATTTACAATACTATATTACCTTTATCACATATTCAAAATAAAAATTTACTTCCCTTAGAAAAAACTAATGATAAAGAACAATATATTATTGTTGCTAGTTTTGATTTTGATTCAGTTAATGCTGATGACAAATATTCCATTAAAGAAATTAATTCATTTAATAAATTAACTATTCATCCATCAAATCCTTTTAAATTAGATATTCATTTTGATTTAGTTAATTCTGATAATATTATTGCATCTCAACCTTATTATCTAACTCAAGAACTAGATTAAAAAAGATAAAAAAACATATCCTAATTTAGATATTAAACCTTTTTTATTGAAAGATTCTTTTTTAAGGATGCTTAATGCAAATATATTAGAAATAAAAAAAGATTAGATGCTTTAGAAATAGAAGAATCAAACCAAGAACAATCCTCCACAGCATCAAATGATGATAAATTAAATGTGTCAATAGATGATTTGTATGAAATAAAAAATGATATTATATCTCGTTTATCACCAGAAGACCAAAACAAAATAGAAGCACAATTTAATGAATCTAATTATTTTATAAACAACATTTTTAAACCTAAACAAAAAGCTATAAAAGATTTGTTGCTTTCTTTGCCAGTATATGACACAGAGGAAAGAAGACAAATGATGGAAGCAAAGACCCCACAAGAAAAAGCACAATACATAAAAGATCTAATAGAAGAATTTACAGGTGCAACAGGCTCAAAAACATATTTCATGAAAGAAAGAAAATAATAGAATTATTAAGAAATTCTTTAGTATCTAATTTATCTGCTCCCAACATTCAAGCAAATTTTTTTCACCAGAACAAAACCAAAGATTAGAAGAATTCAAAACAACTAATCCTACATATCTAAATTTAACACAACAAGAAAAAAATATATTAGATGATTTGGAGAAAAAACTACAAGAATTTGAAAACGCATTAAATAACATTACATTATCAGAACCTAATAAAACTCCTAAAACAAGAGATAATTTAGCTGCATTAAAGAAAAAAACAACTACTGAATTACCACCCTTAACAGGCACTAATAAAAAAGACAAGATAAAATAAATAAGAACAAAATTAAATGAATTAAAAGAATCCATTAAAGAAGAAATAAAACTAATATTAGGACAAAAAATACTTGAATTAATGCAACAAACATTACAAGAATATTTAGAATAACAAAAAAAACAAATTAAAGATAAAATTAATAACATTATTAAAAAATTTACTACTGGCATTAATGCACCTTATTTTACTTTTAATCTTTCTAATAAAAAAATAAAATGGTATTCTGGAAGTCTTTATTATGATAGTATAAAAGAGTTAGAAAAGTATTTAGAAAATATGACATATAAAGCAACACTGCCTACAATAGATTCTAATTTAACTTTATCATTTAAAACAAAACAAAAGGAAAATGAATTAAAAGAAGTTGATTATGCTTATTATGATTTAGTTAATAATGATAATCAAGTTAATAATAATATGAGTGTTATTTTAAGATTTCGTCCTTTTGTTGCTCCTTTTTGTCTAGATGAAAAAAAACAAGAACAAGCATGTAAGAATTGTACTACATGTCAATCTAATTCTTGTCAAGATGAAAAAGATAAATTAAAACCATGCGAGCAACTTAAAACAGGATTTGGAGCTTGGCTTTCGCCTCAAGATTGTTTAGGAGAAATTCAACAAGAATTAAAAAACAAAATGATAATGCATCATCACAACAAAGAAAAACAATCTTTTTATTTTTTGAAAAACCAATATATAATTTTTTAGAAGAACAAACATATTCTATTAATCATAGTTCTTTTATGATAGATATATTACCTGATACTCATTTAAAAGGATTAGATTATATGCAAAGAGCTCATGAATCATGGGAGCATCATCATCAACCTAGCCAAACAAATGAAATACATCAAACAGGACAAAATATGTATCATAATTTAAATAATCAACTTAGAGACCCAGCATTTAATAGAGCATGGCAACAAGAAAATAAAGGTCAATATAATTATAACTATAATCAAAATTCTTCACCTTATCAAATAAATTATACTCCTACAATCTATCAAGTTCCTAATGCAAATATGCAAATTGTAATTCAACAAGAAACTCAAAATAATCAACAACCAAATCAATAACATTAATAATTAATATATAATAT
>NZ_JSWH01000012.1:0-2628 GCF_000803325.1 Chrysanthemum yellows phytoplasma | reverse complement strand
GTTTACCAAATAAGAATTAACAATATTGAAAGAATATTTTTTTTCATTGATGAAAAAGGTGTTTGTTGTCCTATTGGATATGATAAATTCCATTTTTTATATTCTATGAAAACCAATCCAAAAAAAGTTAATATTAACAAAATAAAACATTTAATTTATACTAATTTAAGACTTTTAACAACTAATGAAGAATCTGAAAATATAAAAAACACATTAATTTTAAATGAATCCAATCAAGATCAAGTTAAAAATATAATGTCACAATTAAAATCCAAAATTCGTAAATGTCAAAAAATGTTTAATGAAAATTGGACAAATATCTATAAACAATTACCTCAACAAATTCAAAATATTTTAGATTGCAAAAAATAAACCTTTAATTTATTTTTCAATCATTAAATAAAAACATTAAATAATTAAATATATTTTTAAACTAAAAGAACTACCTAATTTAGGTATTTTTTTATTATATTTCACATATTAAAACTATCTTCAAAATTTTTGCATTTTTATTTTCTTTTTTTGTGAGGTATAATATAATTAATAGCATTTTATTAATTATTCAAAATTCACTCTCATTAATAATATGCTATTTTTTGTATATTTGTATAAAAATAAAGAAAGAAAAAAGAAAGAAAGGTGCATAATAACAAAAATGCCAACAGACACAGTCAATAAAAAAACAAATCGTTTAGTATATGTATTATCTTTATTAAGTTTATTTTTTACTTTTAATATGATGAATAGTAATATTGTTTGGGGAGAAAAATACTCCAAAACAGAGGCAGTTGAAAAAGCCTTTGATAAATTAGCTCATGATTTAGCAAAAGAACAAGCAGCTAAATATTTTGGTAATGAACAAGACCAAAATGATGCTTTTGATAAAACTTTTACTTTAACATCGACTTCAGGACAAGGTCCTTCTGTTCCTACTAATCACAAAGTCCAATTGGTAAATTATTTATTAAAAGATTTTGGATCATTTAAAACTTATGTAGACTCTCTTACAGAAACAACAAACTACGAACTAGATGGAGCGCAGGGTCTTCATGCAAAATTTAAAGGCAAATTGAACGAATACAAATTAAATCCCACCCAAAGCGCGACTCTTTCCACTTTTGTAACAAATAATCTTTTTGGGGATGAAAATTTTATGAATTTTTTCTATAAAGATAAAGCAGCTTTATATGTTACACAAGATGTATTTAAAGAAGCAGTTGCTAAAAAGATGGTGACAAAAACACTTTCAGTTGTAACTGACAAAAAAACATTTGGAAATGTGGCAGAAGCAGTTAAAGCTGCTGTTAAAGAATTATTGGAAGAAGAAGCCAAAAAACAATTTAAGCAAGATACAGATAAACAAGCTAAAGTTGTTGCAGAAGCAATGAAAACTTTTGATAGTAACAAAAAATTTGAAAAAACACTTGAAGAAGAAGTCCAAGCTTCAAAAAAATAAAGTTGAAAATGAAGTAAGCGTTTTTCAAACTCAAGGAACTCTTACCGAAGGAGGCAATACTTTTCCAACAGCTGTAACAACCACTAAAAAAGACGTTGTAGTTACTAAAGAAGTTGTAACAGTAACTAAAAACGGCGTTAAAACTACAACAACTACTGAACCACCACTTAACAAAGTAACAGTTCAAACTTTTGGAGCTGATGGCATTACAGTTGTTAAAACCGAAGTAGTAGAAACTCAAGTTTAAGGTGCAAAAACAACTGTTACAACTAAAGTTGATAACGAAGTAACTAAAGTAGAAACTAAAGAAACTGACAAACCAACAGTTACATTAGTAAAAGCTGATGAAGTTCAAGCCGCTTTTAAAGAATTCACTCAAGAATTATTAGACCATACACCAACTTTATTTTTTGAACAATCAGACTCATTATATGTTACTAATAAATTTGGGGAAATGTCTGGAGTAACTAATTTAGACAAAAACAAATTAGCAACTCAATTAGCAACAGTTTCCAAGTTTCAAGACGCAGTAAATACACTTGGAGCAACATTTGATAAAGCAACAGTTAAGGAAAAATTAATTCAATTACTCAAAAACAACGACGTTAATTCAGATGTTTTAGGTATTTTAAATGATTTTGTTAATTTGGACCAATTTTTAACAGTTGTGTGTGAAAGCAAAGCAGATTTATTTGTACAACAAACAGATAAAGAAGCAGTTGTTGCTAAATTAAAAGAAACTTTGGAAAAAGAAGCACATTTTACAAAAAAACTTGATGATGAGGTTAAAGAAGTAGTTGAAGATTTACTTAAAGCTGAAGTTGATAAATTAGAATTAACTCCAGCTGAAAAAACTCAAGTTGAAACTGAATTAACCGAAACTTTAAACAAAGAAAAACTTACTGAAAATCTTGAAAAAACAGTTCAAACTGCTAAAGAAACAGTTGATGCTGAAACTGAAGCTCAAGCTCAAACTACTCAAAACTCTACACAAAAAGAAACTCCTAAACCTACACAAACCACAACTGAAGAAAAAGAAACTAAAGGCACTAATACAAAAGAAGTTTTAGTATATGTTTGTTTAGTATTACTTGTTCTTTTCTCAACTGTAGGAACAGTTCTTTACGTTAAAAAACAAAATAAATAATAATTTAATATCTTTATAATAGAAA
>NZ_JSWH01000160.1:0-403 GCF_000803325.1 Chrysanthemum yellows phytoplasma | reverse complement strand
TCTATTTAAAGCAAAATAAGTAATTTTGGCAGTTTCATTGTTTCGTTCTAAATGGCGCAATAATTGCAATATGACAATTTTTTTCATATCTAAAATATTTTCTTGTAAAAAAACATATAATGTTTCTAAATCAAAATTCGGAGTTAATTTTTGATTACCAAAAAAAACTTTTCTTTTCAATAAAGTTAATGCATATTTTTTTTCTTTGATTTGTTGTAATAAACTTTGATAATAATTTATAATTTCATCATCCAAACTTAAATATTGATGGATAAAATCTTGGGCACAATTCGAAGAAATATTTAATTCAGGGATAATTGCTTTTGTCCACGCATCCACATCAAAATTCGTTGTTTCAGAAAGTTTTTGAGAGTCCTTTTTGATTTCTGATTTGGGCGCATTT
>NZ_JSWH01000011.1:0-3435 GCF_000803325.1 Chrysanthemum yellows phytoplasma | reverse complement strand
AAAATTGTAAGGTTTGTTCATCATTTAAAAGATGATTGTTTTCAATTTTAAAGTAATTTTTAATTTTTTGAATATTTCCTAAAGTAGCTAAAATTTTTAACGAAAAGCAAAAAAAATTATCATTAATTAAATAATTATAAGATTTTTTATTGTGTATTATATTTAAAAAACAACTATTTTGATACCCAAAAACATCTTTGAATGATTTTAATTGGTTGATGTGAGTTTCTTGTGCTTGTTCTTGTTCTTGCCCTTGATTTGTTTTTGGTATTTTTTCTTGTTGTGTCTCTATTTTTTCATCCGTATTTTTTTCTATTGGTTGTGCTTCTATTATTTGTTTTTGTTGTACTAAATTAGTTTCATATTCTAATTGGGCTAAAATATTTGATAAGGGAAGTTCTATTTCTTGAAACAAAAATAATTGGTTTTGAGCTTTTAAATGATGCAAAACGCTATTTTTGATGGCGTGTAATAAAAAAGCTTTAAAAGCTACTTTTTGCTCTAAAATAAAAATGTTTTGAGATAATTGGCTTACATAATTTGTGTTATTCAAAATATCTATTTTGGCTATAATATGACTAAATTCAAGATTTTTCAAAGGAAATAAAAGATAAGAAGCACAAACTAAATCAAAGATAACTCCGTTGAGTTCTTGATGTTTTGTTTTTAAAAAAAGTTGTGTTGCTTGATTGTGAAAAACAATTTTATAAAAATTAGCATCTTTTAGATAATTGCAAAAGTTATTATTATCAAAAGCCAAATTAGCATCTATAAAAAAATGTGTATTTTCATTGGAAAAACCAATTCCTTGCAAAAAAGTATTTGAGTCATTTTCTTTTTCTAACTCAAAAAAACAAGCCCAAATTTGGTGTGGTTGGATTTGAGCCAAAAAAGCATTTAGAGAGTTTTGGTCTTTGATAATTTGAAAATTAAAATTGTTTTGAGGTGGGTTGGCGCCTTGTTCTTGAACTTTTGGAGCGTTATTGTCATTATTGTTAGTGTTGTTGTTGTTGATAAGTCTGTTTTGATTTGTTTGGTTTAAATTATTATCATTTTCTAAATTGCTATATTTTTCTACTTCTTGCACTTCTTTGGAATTGGGGGATGCTTCCTTATTATTATAATTTGCATTTGTATTTGTGGTATTTGTTTCTTTTTCAATTCTTGCATATTTGGTAATAGCTAAGCGTCTAAAATCCATTTCTTCATAAAAATTTTTAAGGTTTTGCGCCAAACGTATTTGTATTTCTGTTTGCATACAATCAAAGGGCAAGGGAACTTTAAGGTCAATTGCGGTAAGTATTTTGCTAAGTTCTAAATCAGCTTGGGAATTTTGGATTTTGGTTTTTAAAATAGGTTTAATGTTGTCTAAATTTTGCATCAAATTATCTAGGGAATCGTATTCTTGTAATAACTTTTGAGCAGTTTTAGGTCCTATTCCCAATACTCCTTTAATGTTATCAGAAGGATCGCCAATTAAACTTTTATAATCAATCATTTGATATTCTTTAAGACCGTATTCTTCAAACAAAGTAGGAGGTGTATAGCATTTAATTTCACGCAATCCTTTTTTAAGCAAACAAACAGTAATTTTTTCATCTACTAATTGCAATAAATCCTGATCACTTGAATAAATAGATACTGTCTTATTTTGATTGCTGGCTTCTTTGGCTAAAGTACCTATAATATCATCGGCTTCGTATTCGTCTTGGACATGATATTTAACGCCGATTAGGTCTAAATATTGTTTAATCAAAGGAATTTGACTAATCAATGCAGAAGGTGTTTCTGGTCTTCCTTGTTTGTAAGCATCGTATAATTGGTGTCTTTTGGTAGGTTTATGAGTATCAAAAGCTACTAAAATATAGCCTTTCGTTTCTTCTAAAATTTTTTCAAACATTCTAATAAAAGACAAAAGAGCATTAGTGTAGATCCCTTTTTTATTTTGCAAAAGAGGTTTATATTTGCTTGCAGTTGCGTGATATGCTCGAAATAAAAGCGAATTGCCATCAACTAAAACTAAATGTTTCATTGTTTCTCCTATTTATTTTATCGTTTAGCTAATAGCCAAAATTGGATTATAAGTTAATAATGATTGTGTTATTTATAAGGTACAAAAGGAAAATAATTAATATAATATTAAAAAAAGAAAGTTTGGAAAAACTTTCTTAGAATACAAGGTTTTGTTTGGGTTTTTATTTTATTGCGTTTATAAAAAGATTTTATAATTTTAATTATAATGAGTTTTTTAATGAAGTCTTTAAGGCAAATCAAATCCATAAATAACTTTAAAAGATTTTTTTAAGTCTTCAATTCTAATGTCACTTTGCCCTTGGGTTTCGTAGCGAGCATTGATAATTGCATCATCTAAAAGATATTCCATAGTGCGTTGTCCTGTTTTGGATTTATCAGTTAATTTTTCCAATGCATCATTAATTGTTGTTAATAAATATTCTTTTGCAGTTGAGGTGATTGGTGTTTTTCTTTTTTCAATTAAGAATTCTAAGAATTTTTTTCTACCATTTGTATCTAAGGGTTTAAATTCTATGTGGTAGTTGAGGCGTGATTTGATGGCATCGTCTATTTGATCTAAGTGATTAGTGGCTCCAATTACGAAAATAAAAGCATCAGGGTTGTGGGGGCAGTGGTTTCTTAATGAAGTAATTTCGGCTTTGAAGGCGTTTAAGATGTCTTTTATTTTTTGGTCTTCTTGGTTGATAAGTTCCATTTTTTCCCATACTTGGTCGCATTCATCGATGAAAATTACTCCCATACCATTATTTTTGTTTAGATGCCATTCAGCTCTAATGAAATCAAACATCGCTCTTATAATTTCGATTCCTTATTCGCGGGTTTTGGTGATAAAGTCGTAGGGGGTAAATTCAAAACAGCCTGCATCGGTGGAAGGGGAGGCTTGTCTTGCTTGTCTTGCTTGTGACATAAATGCTCTTGCTAATAATGTTTTACCTGTTCCTGGGACTCCGTGTAGTAGGAGTCTTTTGGGTTTATTGATTTTTCCTGCGTTTTGGAACCATTCAGGATGAGATACCATTGCTAAAATGCGATTACAAGTTTCTTTTTCAGTTTCCATGCCAATTATGTTTGCAAAACTTATATTGTTTACTATATCATCATTTGTTTCTTTACAACGTTGGGATACTAAAGGATGTGCGCTAAATTTAGTAGGAGGTTTTTGGCATCATATTGTTCCATTTGTTTTTGATATTCTTTAAATTTTTGTTGTTTGTATTGATGATATAAGTTATATGAAAAATAAATTGTTAAAGTGGTTGTTAAAATAAATAATAAAGTGCCAATAAAAATTTTAAAAAAGTTTTCTTTACTTTTAGTTAATAGGTTCATATTTGTATTCCTTTTGGATTTTATAAAAATATTAAAGGGTACAAAAATACTTAATAAAAAGATTTTATAATT
>NZ_JSWH01000002.1:0-256 GCF_000803325.1 Chrysanthemum yellows phytoplasma | reverse complement strand
ACAATAAATAACTTTTTTAAAAAATAAAACGGTCTCTTTTTTAAATATTTTGGGATCATTTTAATAACTTTTTACCCTTTTTATTCTTTTTTCTTTTCTTGCATTGATTTTCCTTTTGTTTTTCCTTTTAGGATATGCAGATGTTGCATTAAAAAACATTTTGCCTTTGGATTTGCCTTAGGATTATAAATATTTTTCAAAATTAAACCATTATTTAACTAAAAAACAAACCTTCTACATTTTATAACTCAAATTA
>NZ_JSWH01000010.1:0-7204 GCF_000803325.1 Chrysanthemum yellows phytoplasma | reverse complement strand
TT
This sequence comes from Chrysanthemum yellows phytoplasma, assembly GCF_000803325.1. Lineage (NCBI taxonomy): Bacteria > Bacillati > Mycoplasmatota > Mollicutes > Acholeplasmatales > Acholeplasmataceae > Candidatus Phytoplasma > Chrysanthemum yellows phytoplasma. The sequence continues at coordinate 7,202 of NZ_JSWH01000010.1, read as the reverse complement.
ATTAATGCAAATTATTAAAAAATTCTCTAGGTAGCATTTATTGTTCAAATTTTTAAAGCAATTTTTAAAAACACAAAATAAATTGTTTTAACTAAAAAAAGACTATCTAATGGCGGTAGTCTTTTTTTCATTTTTTCCTCGCGCGCTTTTTGCTTTTTTTCACCACCACCATCAAATCCGCAAATAAAGCCACAAACAGCAAAAAATAATTAAATGATGTCAACAAACCACTAAATATATGTTAAAATAAATAATAATGGGATTGCAAATAAGGGCTTTTGCTACCCAAAATACCACCCCAATTATTTTCATTTTTCCCTCCAATTACTTTGGTTTCCCCCTAAGATTGTTAATTTTTGTTTTTTCACTCAGGTTTTTGATAAAAATTAACATTATTTTATTTTCATTGCACTTTCACCTCACTTCATTTTATTTTCATTTTTTAATATTGAACCAAAGTAAGAATTATTGAAATACGAACCAACAACCCGCAATTACAAATTCAAAAACTAAAAAATATAAAGGATTTAAACGATTATGTTAAATTTTTTAAAAAAAATATTTAATTCTTCCAAAAAAGCTTTAAGAAAAGCTAGAACCATAGCTAATAAAGTACAAAATTTAGAAGCCCAAATGGCTTTATTAGATGACAAAGATTTTGCCACAAAAACCGCAGAATTAAAAAAACTCTTTCAAGAAGGAAAAACCCTTAACCAACTGCTGCCCGAAGCCTATGCTCTTGCCAAAGAAGCTACCAAAAGAGTAACAGGACTTACTCCTTATTACGTTCAAATTTTGGGCGCTGTAATTTTGCATCAAGGAAATATTTCTGAGATGAAAACTGGGGAAGGAAAAACCCTTACTGCCATCATGCCTGCTTATCTTAACGCTTTAAGTGGTAACCCTGTTCACATTGTTACAGTCAATGAATACCTAGCTAAAAGAGAATTTGAAGGTAGCATCGGTGATGTTTTTCGCTTTTTGGGAATGACAGTAGGACTTAATACCAAAGACAAAGACCACGCACAAAAACAACAAGCCTATTTATGTGATATTCTCTACACTACTAACAGTGAATTAGGGTTTGATTATTTAAGAGACAACATGGAAATTGAAGCTTCCAATTTGGTAATGAAACGCCCTTACAGTTATGCTATTGTTGATGAAGTAGACTCTATTTTAATTGATGAGGCAAGAACGCCTTTAATTATTTCCCAAAGTGTCAAAGAAACTAAGAATTTATACAAAGAAGCACAACGTTTTGTTCGCACCCTTAAAAATAGACATTATCTTATTGAATTAGAAACTAAAACAATTGAACTTACCGAAGAAGGAATTACCAAAGCTGAAAACTTTTTCCAAATTGATAATTTATACAACGTAGAACACGCCTCTTTGCTCCACCATGTCAAAAACGCCCTTAAAGCAGCTTTTACGATGCACAAAAACAAAGATTACTTAGTTGATTACAAAGATGGACAAGTTCTAATTATTGATCAATTTACTGGACGTGCTTTGCCAGGACGCCAATTTAGCGACGGTCTTCACCAAGCATTAGAAGCCAAAGAAGGAGTATTAATTAAAGAAGAAACTTCCATTGGAGCTACTATTACTTATCAAAATTTTTTCCGTCTTTATCACAAATTATCAGGGATGACAGGAACTGCCAAAACCGAAGAAGATGAATTTAGAGACATTTATAACATGGAAGTTATCGAAATTCCTACCAATGTTCCTATGATAAGAATTGACGAGCCCGATTTTATTTTTGTTTCTTTAAAAGAAAAATACGACGCTTTAATTGAAGAAATAACTTCTCGCCACAAAAAAAGACAACCCATTTTAATTGGGACAACTACAGTAGAAGTTTCTGAAATTATTTCTAAAAAATTAAAAAAACATTCCATTAAACACGAAATTCTAAATGCCAAAAACCACTCTAAAGAAGCAGACATCATTGCTAAGGCAGGACTTAAAAATGCAGTTACTATTGCTACTAATATGGCAGGACGTGGAACTGATATTCGTTTAGGCGAAGGGGTTAAAGAATTAGGCGGACTTGCTGTTTTAGGTACTGAAAGACACGAATCACGAAGAATTGATAACCAATTAAGAGGACGTGCTGGACGTCAAGGCGACCCTGGTTATTCACGTTTTTTTATTTCTAGCGAAGATGAACTTGCCCAAAGATTTGGTGGCACTAGAATAGAAAAAATTATTTCTTTGCTCCAAAAAATAAGCGATTCCGAAACTAAAACTTCATCTAAAATGGTGACTAAATTTTTTACCAAAATACAAAAAAAAGTAGAATCTTCCAATTTTGACTATCGTAAATACCTCTTAAAATATGATGATATTTTACGTATTCAAAGAGAAATTATCTATAACCAAAGAAAAGAAATTCTAGTTAGCAATAGAGTAGAACAAATCGTTCAAGATTTAATGCAAAAGACCCTTAATAAAGCTATTTTGCCACATTTTACTAACAACCCTACCCAATGTCAAACCCAAACTTTAATTACTTTTTTAGAAAATAAATTTTTCCCTAAACAAACCTTTGATTTAGAAGAAGTACAAGAATTATGCAACAACCCTAAAACAAACTCCCTTGATTCTTTTCAACAACATTTATTGCAAAAAGTAAAAGCCACTTTACAATCTCAAAAAGATTTTTTTGAAAAAGACCCTGATAAAGCTCAATATTTTGCAAAAGGTCTTAAATGGATTACATTAAAAATAATTGATAATTACTACCAACGCCACATCAATGACATGAGTTCTTTAAGACAAGGAATTGGATTTGTAAGTTACGGACAACAAGATTCTTTTATTGAATATCAAAAAGAAGGACAAGTTTTATTCAATAACATGATTGCAAAAATTGCAAACGACATTACTGCTACTATTTTAAAGTTTTCTTTCGCAGATAGTTTTAAAACGCCTCCCAAACAAAAAGTTTTTTTAAACAATGATTCAAGCGATGATGAATCTTCTAAAAAAAGAAGAACTAGAAAAGTAAGAACTTCTAAAAAACCTTGGAATTAATTTGTGGAAAAATACGAAATTAATCAAATTTTACAAAACTTGCATCAAAACCTTCAAGATTTAAAACAAGCCCTTGATTTAAAAAAAACCAATCAAACAATTGAAAAATTAAATTGCGCCATGCAAAAAGAAGATTTTTGGCAAGACCCCCAAAAAGCTGTTACAATAAGCCAACAATTCAACGACTTGCAAGACAAAAAAACTACTTTAGAAACTTTAGAACAAAATTATTTGGATCTAGAAACTTTATTTAATTTAAATGAAAGCCCAAATGAAACTTCTGCTTTATTAGAAGAAGAATTAAAAAACCTTACTAAAGCCGTTTTTGATTTCAAAATTAAAATTTTTTTGAATCAACCTTATGATATTAACAATGCTATTTTATTATTCCATCCAGGAGCAGGAGGTACTGAATCGCAAGATTGGTGCGAAATGCTTTTCCGTATGTATCAAAAATATGCTCAAAAAAAGAATTTTAAAACCGAAATTCTTGATTATCAACCAGGTGAAGGAGCAGGAATCAAATCAGCTACCTTATTAATTAAAGGAACTTATGCTTATGGTTATCTAAAAGCGGAAAAAGGAGTTCATCGTTTGGTAAGAATTTCTCCTTTTGATGCTAATTCCAAAAGACATACTTCTTTTGTAGCTTGCGATGTTTTGCCAGAAATTAATGAAGAAATCAAAATTAATTTAAAAACAGAAGATCTTAAAATCGATGTTTTTAGAAGTAGTGGTGCAGGCGGACAACACGTAAATACTACTGATTCAGCAGTAAGAATAACTCATTTGCCAACAGGATTAGTAGTGGGTTGTCAAAATGAACGTAGTCAGATCAAAAACAAAGAAAAAGCTTTGCAAATGCTAAAAACCAAGTTATTTCAATTAGCATCAAAACAACAAAAAGAAGAAAATGCTAAAAAATTTCAAAGCGACCAAAAAGAAAATGGTTGGGGTTCTCAAATTAGAAGCTATGTTTTTCATCCTTACAAAATGGTTAAAGATCACCGCACTAATCAAGAAATTTTTCAATTAGAACAAGTAATGGATGGAAACATCGACGAATTTATCAATGGATATTTAACCAAAATACCTATTAGTTCTCCTCATGAATAAAAAATAAAAATACAAAGTTAATTATTTTTTTAATCAATAACCAATATAAAAAAAATAATTATAGGAAAAGCAAAGATAAAAAGTCATTTCAAAGAATAAATAATTTCCCAAAGTATTTGTTTTGGGTTTTCTTTTTGTCTTGTCTTAGAACAATTTTAATATTTTATTTTTTTAAAGCAACAAAGCACACTATTTTTCATTAAAATCACTCCCTTTATTATTTATTGTTTTTGATTTTTAAACATTTTTTAATGTACTGAAATGTCTTTCACCTTAATTAAAATCTTCAAAAGATTTTATTTTTTAAGAATTCATCAAAAAACATTTTTCTCATCTTTTTTATCAAAAACACTTGACAATTCAGTTATTTTATGTGATAATATTTAGGATGAACTTTTTAATTTACGATTAAACGATTAATAAAAAAATAGAAAGTGGGTTTTTATTATGGCAATAAAAATGCGTTTACAACGTTTCGGAGTGCATAAAAGACCTTTTTACAGAGTAGTTGCAAGCGAATCTAAAAATGCTAGAGATGGTAAATTTTTAGAAATTTTAGGAACTTATGACACTATTTTAGATATTGTTGAATTAGACCACAACAAAGTGCAAAAATGGTTATCCAATGGCGCTCAACCAACTAAAACAGTCAAAAAAGTATTTAAAAAAAGTAAATTTGTTGCAAAAACTAACACTAAAGTTGAAAAATAATTTTTTTCTCAATTTCAAAAATAAATGAAAGCGCCTTTAACGGTTAAAAACTAAATTTTATGATTATTGAAATTATCACTATTTTTCCGCTTTTTTTTAAAAGTTTTTGTGAAACTTCCATTATTAAAAAAGCTTTAGAACAAAAAAAAGTTCAAATAAAACTTCATGATTTAAGAACTTATAGCAAAAATAAACATAATCAAGTAGATGATAGCGTTTATGGAGGAGGAGTTGGAATGTTGCTTTCTTTCCCTCCTTTTTTTGATTGTCTACAAAAAATAAAAACTCCCCAAAGTAAAGTTATTTTATTATCTCCTCAAGGACAAATTTTTAATCAAATACATGCCACTAATTTTGCTCAAAAAGAAACTCATTTAATTATTTTATGCGGTAATTATGAAGGGGTTGATGCAAGAATATTGCAATATATTGATGCAGAAATTTCCATAGGTGATTATGTTTTGACAGGAGGAGAAATCGCTGCTACTGTTTTGGTTGATGCAATTACAAGACTGCTTCCAGAAGTTATCAAAGAACAATCTTATCTTGAAGATTCCCATCAACAAGGTTTGCTTAAATATCCTCAATACACCCGCCCGCAAAGTTATTTGAATCACGAAGTGCCTGCTGTTTTGTTATCTGGAAACCATGCCAAAATAAGATGTTGGCGCCAAAAAGAAAGCTTGAAGGCAACTTTACAAAAAAGACCTGATCTTTTGGAAAATAAAAAATTAACTTTAGAACAAACCAAACTTTTAACAGAAATTAAACAAGAATTACAAAAATAATTCAAGAATTATTTATTTGAATTCAACAAAGGAGCAAAATTATGTCTCAATTAAAAGGACAAAATTTAATAGAATCAGTTAACCAGCACCAACTTAAAGATGTCCCTTTTTTCAAACCTGGTGATACAGTTAAAGTATTTATCAAAATTGATGAAGGAAACCGCAAAAGGGTTCAAATTTTTGAAGGTTTAGTTATTAAACGCCAAGGAAGATTAGTTACAGAAACTTTTACTGTAAGAAAAATATTTGCTGGTGTAGGAATTGAATTAACTTTCCCAGTACATTCCCCTACTAACGAGAAAATAGAAGTAGTTCGTCGTGGTATTGTTCGTCGCGCCAAATTGCATTATGTTCGCAACCTTTCTTCTAAAGCTTCTCGTATTAAAGAACAAAGATAAATTGTTTTTTTGTTTAAAGAAATACATTTTTTTATAATAAAAAACTTTTAATAACATTTTTTAAATATATTTTTCCCCCTTTTTTTAATAAACAAAATTTAGAAAATTATTAAAAACAACCCTATTTTAATGATTTTTCTCAAAACCAAGAAAATTATTTCTAAAAATAAAATAGGAGCCCAAAATGTCTTTTTATGAAGAATTAAAATGGCGTAATTTAATTAAAGATTGTAGTAACGAAACACAAGTTAAAGAATTATTAGACAACAACCAAGTTAAGTTTTACTGTGGGTTTGATCCTACTTCTCATTCTTTAACAGTGGGTCATTTAGTTCAAATAACAATGATTTTATTAATGCAAAGACAAGGACATCTACCCGTTATTTTAGTAGGTGGGGCTACAGGTTTAATAGGAGATCCCAAAGAAACTGAAGAAAGAAAATTATTATCTTTAGAAAATTCATTGCAAAATGCTAAAAGTATTGAATGTCAACTTAAAAACATATTGTTAAACAAACAAGTAGAATTTGTTAATAATTATCAATGGCTTTCTCAAATAGATATCATTTCTTTCCTCAGAAACTACGGAAAACTTTTTAACATTAACTATATGCTTTCCAAACACGCAGTAGCCAAAAGACTTGCTTCTGGCATCTCTTTTACTGAATTTTCTTATATGATTTTACAATCTTTAGATTTTCATCATTTATACAAAAATCATAAAGTTAGATTACAATTAGGCGGTTCTGATCAGTGGGGAAATATCACAAGCGGACTAGAACTCATCAGAAAATTAGAAAAAAAATCCGATGCACTAGGAATTAGCACTCCTCTTTTGTTAAATTCAGATGGAACGAAATTTGGCAAAAGCGAAAAAGGGGTTTTATGGGTAAATCCTTCAATGACTTCCCCTTATGAAATTTATCAATATTTTTTAAATGTTTCTGATAAAGAAGTAATCAATTATCTAAAAATGCTTACTTTAATTCCCAAGCAAGAAATTTTGGAATTAGAAAAAAACACCTTGGAAAACCCCCAACAAAGATTAGCTCAAAAAGCTCTTACCCAAAACATTATTACTTTAATTCATTCCTCAGATATTTTGCAAGAATGTATAAAAACTAACCAAATTTTATTTTCTAAT
>NZ_JSWH01000159.1:0-235 GCF_000803325.1 Chrysanthemum yellows phytoplasma | reverse complement strand
GGTCAAGTAAATTTTTGGGATTGATTATTTGGCAATAAAGGTTTAACTTTTCCCATTGGCCTTGTTCGATATAATTTATTAATTGTTTTAACGCTTTTTGTTCACTGGTTAACATTTTATATTAACTCCTTTTTTTAATTCTTAATTATATTAATATTAGAAAAGGGGAAGAATTTGGTGGTAATTAAGTTTTGTAAGAAATTATTGGCTGCATTGGAAAATAAGTTAATTACTT
>NZ_JSWH01000009.1:0-8585 GCF_000803325.1 Chrysanthemum yellows phytoplasma | reverse complement strand
ATTTATATAATTATCTAATAATTAATTTATAAGACCGTATAATCGATAATTAATCATTGATAAAAAGATTTTGAATTTAATGTTTTTACGCAATTTATTGCTCCCTAAAGCTTTTTAATATCATATAAGCGATTGTTGGGGGTTTTGTTGTCATAATTATGATAAATGTATCAAAAAAGATAAATATTTTTGAAATTGTTTTTAAAATAAATGATTATTGTTATTTCTACAAATCATCAAAGTATTTATTACTAGATACTATACAATGATTTTTGTCTTTTTGCAAATATTAATTAATTAATTATGCAGTTTTAAGGGATATAAAAAAATAAAAAATATAAAGTAAACAAAATAAAAAAACCCATCAATTAAGACGGGTTTATTAGGGTATTAAATTGTAAAAAAGTATATAAAAGATTTGTTTTTTGTAATGTAATTATTGATTATTATCACTAGGGGAAGTTGGTTGTGGAGTTGGAGTTTCTTCAGGTCTTTGAGTAAATTTTTTATCTTCTAATTTTATTTTGTATTCTTTTTTCTTATTTGATTGTGTTTCTTGAACTTCATCAATTGAAATTGTTGTTGTATAAAAATATTTACTTTCTTCAGCAACAAAAGCATCTTTTCCTAAATTTTGTGTAGCAAGTTTTTCACTTAAATGTTTCCATTGTAAATTAGGAGTTTTGTTATCTTTATCATTTGGATCTTCTTTATATTTTTCAATAATTTCTTTAGCTGCATTATAACTAGCTTGAATAATTGCATTAATTTCTTTAGCTTGAGTATCATTATCCAAACTAAAATCCATACTTTCCGAACCTAATGACATTCCAAACTCTTTTACCATTTTAGTAGCAATAGTACGCACCTTTTTCAAATCATCAAAACAACCAACACTAACACTAGTTTCAAATACTTCTTCAGCTGCATGTCCTGCCAAAGCAGTAATCATTTGTTTTAATAAATCTTGTTTAGTTAAAAGTTGATCGGCTTGTTCGCCTTCATTACTAGCAGAAAAAAAGATAGTATATCCTCCTGATTGTCCTCTTGGTTTAGCAGTTACACGATGCACATCAAACCCTAGAGCATGAGCTACTATGGCATGTCCTAATTCATGATTAATAACTCTTTTTTTATCTGCTTTAGAGATACTTTGTTTTAATTCAGGACCCATTAAAATTAAATCCATAGCATCATAGATATGCAAAGGTGTAATTTTGTTTGGGGAATTAGTATCTTTGGAGGCTATCTTTTTAGCTTCTTTCACTAAAGAATTAATATCTGCAGGAGTAAATTTAGATCCGTGCAAAGTTTTTGCCACTTGTTTTAATTCATCATCTGAAGGATAATTTGTTTTTTCAATGTTTTCGCGTTTCATAAAAGCTATAAGTAAGGCTTGGGTTGTTTTTAAATCTGGAGTGCCTAAATAAATGTGCTTCCCTAAACGCCCTTCTCTAATTAAGGCATCATCTAAAAAATCTTTACGATTAGTTGCTCCAATAACAATAGCTTGCGGAGTTTTTTCATCTGAATCTACTCCATCAAGTTGAGTTAACAAAGCATTAAGAGTACCTGAATGTTCTTGAGCGCTTTTTTCTTTGCTTCTTTCAGCTCCAATAGCATCAATTTCATCAATAAAGATAAAATAATAACTCTGTCCACGTTGTTTGGCAGTTTCTTGAGCTACTTTAAACAATCCTCTTACACGAGCTGCTCCAACTCCTATATATTTTTCGACAAAATCAGAGCCAGTAGTAACAAAAAAAGGAGCTTTACCTTTAACAGAACCCACTAAACATTTAGCTAAATAAGTTTTTCCTGTTCCTGGAGGACCGTACAATAAAACTCCTCTTGGTAAATCTTTACGAGGCAAAGGGTTCATTTCATTTGCATCATCATTTACTGCTGAAATATATTCTCTTAACTCGTCTTTGACTTCATCATATCCAGAAAAGCTATCAATATTAAGATTGCCTTTGGGTCTGTATTCTTTTTCTTGTGCCCACATAGTATCTTCTTGGGTGTCTTTTCCCATAGTCTTAGAAAAATTTTCAGATGCTTTAATTAAAACAAACAGAAAGAAAATCACCATAATATTTACAATAATAGTACTTACATTAGTAGCAATTGCAAAATAATTTTTAGGTTTTTTGGGCGGAATTGGATAATTTGGCGGATTTTGCGGTTGATTATCTGGTTCAGGATATTCAAATCTTTGCGGTTCCCATTTCATAATATACCTTCCTTTATATTTTTATATATTAATTAGTTAGTTTAATTGGGTTTATTTTTTTAGTGCATTTTTTTAGTGCATTTTTTTAGTGCATTTTTTTAGTGCATTTTTTTAGTGCATTTTTTTAGTAAATTAATTTGAAATGATAAAAAAATTCCAACATAAAATTTTAATGAAAATAAACAAATTGACAAATACCAAAAAATAAACATAATAAGAATCTTTATAAGCATTTATCCAACAATTTTTAATTATTTGAATCAATATTTGCAAAAAATCATTTTACTATAATTTTCTTAACACATTTATTTTAACAAAATTTATAGATATTATAACAATATCAGCAAAAAAAGCACTTTTTATGATTGCAATTTATTAATTTTATGATAAGCTAAAATTAGCAATAAATAAATTTGAAATATTAAGAGATTTTGGTCCTTTTTGATTGTTTATTGTTGTAATTTTAATTACTCCTTTTTTATTTTGTTATAAATTGATTATTTTGCTTTATAATTATTTTATTGACTAAATTATTACATTTAGTTTATCGACTATTTTTTTATATTTGATAATTGCTAATTAAACAACAATTTACAACTTAAACTTATAAATTATAAACTTAATTACAAATTACAATTGCAATTGCGATTATAATTATAATTATTAACTTTATTTCTCCAAAAAAGATAGGTATCAAACCATGAAAACATTAATTATTTTAAAAGATTTAACCAAAGTATTTGACAATCAATTAATTTTAAGAGGCATAAATTTAGAAATTAAACAAAATGAATTTGTCACTTTATTAGGTCCTTCAGGTTGTGGAAAAACTACTATTTTACGTATTTTAGGCGGTTTTGAAAACCCTAGTAGCGGAGAGGTTTTATTTCAAGAAAAAAGCATTTTAAATGTAGCTGCTCACAAAAGACCAATTAATACTGTTTTTCAAAAATACGCTTTATTCCCTCATTTAAATGTCTTTGAAAATGTAGCTTTTGGCTTACGTTTAAAAGATTTTAACTCCAAGATTAAAGCTAATTTATCTCTTAATAAAACTCATTATCAAACTAACAAAGCCAATTTATCAAAAACTTTTCATCAAGAATTAACCAAAGATTTAACGCAAGAAAAAACTACCCAAATTACACATAACTTTAACAATCAAATTGAAACTTTAACCAAAGATTTTGAAACAAAACAAACTGCTCTTAAATGCAAAAAAATAAACAAGAAAGAGCAAGAAGAACAAATCCAAAAAGAAGTATTAAAATACCTTAAAATTATGGGTTTACAAGGACTTGAAAAAAGAACCATTGAACAATTATCAGGCGGACAACAACAACGAGTAGCAATCGCAAGAGCTTTAATTAACAAACCCCAAGTTTTATTACTTGATGAGCCTTTATCTAATCTAGATTTAAAATTAAAACAAGAAATGCAATACGAACTTAAAGAAATCCAAAAAAACTCAGGAATTACTTTTTTATTTGTCACTCACGACCAAGAAGAAGCATTTACTATGAGCGATAAAGTAGTTGTCATGAATCATGGCGAAATTCAACAAATAGGAAGTCCTGAAGATATTTACAACGAACCTGCTAATCGTTTTGTAGCTCAATTTGTAGGAGAATCCAACTTAATTAAAGGAGTGATGAAAGATGATTTTTTAGTTCATTTTGACAATCAAACTTTTAATTGTGTAGATAAGGGTTTTCGCAAAGAAGAAAATGTAGATATTGTTATTCGTCCCGAAGACATTGATATTGTCTCCCAAGGAAAAGGCTTAATTACGGGTATAGTACAATCAATTATTTTTAAAGGCGTTCACTGGGAAATTGATGTTAAAACTGCCCAAAGAACCTACACTATTCATACTACTGACCATGTTGAATTAAACAAACAAGTAGATATTACTTTTAATCCTGAAGATATTCATGTAATGGAGATTTGGTAATGAAAAAAACCTATACTTGGAAGGACAATCAAAAACTATACAGACTATTAATTTCGCCTTATTATATTATTTTATTAGGATTAATTATTTTACCTATGGGTTTTATTTTATTTGATTCTTTTCAAGATACTAACCAACAAAACGCATTTTTTGCAACCCGTTTTACTTTACAACACCATCAAGAATTTTTATCCAATCAATCATTTTTATACGTCCTTGCTAGATCAATTGCAATTTCTATTATTGTTACTTTTTGTGTCTTTATCATTGTCTATCCTCTAGCCTATATGATTTCTCGCCTCAAAATGAAATGGCAAAGCTTTCTTGTCATTCTCATCAATGGCACTATGTGGATTAATATGATTATCAAAACCCAAGCATTAGTCCAAATATTTCATTTATTACAAAAAACTTTTAATATCAATCTTTTAGAAACTAATTTTGCTATGATTGTAGGACTTATTTATTTATTTTTGCCATTTATGTTTTTGCCTATCTACACTGCAATTATCAAAATAAATCCCCAACTTATTCAAGCCTCCAAAGATCTAGGAGCAAACGAATGGCAAATATTGCAAAAAATTATTTGGCCCTTATCACTTTCAGGAGTACTTGCAGGCATTTGTCTTGTCTTTTTACAAACAGCAACTAATATTGTAGCTCCACGTTATCTCGGAGCAACTACCCAAATTACTATTGCTGAATTAATCGAAAACAAAGCTTTATTAAGTGGCGAAATCAAACAAGCTTGTGCAATTGCTATTCATCTTTCTTTAACAATGTTTTTGATTTTTCAAATGTTTAAAAAATTAAGTTTAGGAGAAAGCAAAGATGTCAATTAAATTATCTGGGGCAACCCCCCCCCAAACTGCTTCTACCAAAATCCCAAAAAAACCCAAAAAAACCATTACTAACACCTTATATATCATTTTAGTGTTAAGTTTTATTTATATTCCTATTTTATCTTTAATTATTTTTTCTTTTAACAAAAGCGAAGGCAGAATTGCATCTTTAGTTAATTGGCAAGGTTTTAGTTTTGAATGGTATTCTAAACTTTGGACTGACCAAACAGTTAAAACTGCTATCAAAATAACTTTATACATTGCTTGCCTAACTACTTTAATTTCTACTTTTTTAGGTACTTTTGCAGCTATTAGTCTTGCTCAAAGTCTTAACAAAAAATGGCGCAACATTGTTCTTAATGTAAGTAATTTTTCTATTGTTATTCCTGAAATTATTACTGCTTTAGCATTATTTGTTGTCTTTGGTTTTATGGGTTTGGAATCTGGTTTTTGGAAAATGCTTTTAGCCCACATATCTTTTTGCACTCCTTTTGTAGTTATTACTGTCTATCCTAAAGTAATAAATCTTGACCCTCATTCTTTAGAAGCAGCCTATGATTTAGGAGCAACCCCACTCAAAGCTTTAACCAAAGTAATACTACCTCAACTTAAAGGAGCTATGCTTTTAGGAGCCACTCTTGCTTTTAGTCTTTCTTTTGATGACTTTATGATTTCTTATTTTGTAGGTGGTTCTGAATGCCAAAATATTTCTGCTTATATCTACAGCCTCAAAGGAACTATTAACCCAACTGTAAATGCTTTATCTACTATTTTAATTATTATTGCTAGTTCTAAAATTATCCTTAATTTCATCAAATACAACAACCAAAAACAAAACCAAAGGAAAAATGCCAAAATAGAAGCAGAGGCAAATAACAATGAAAATGAAAGTATAAATGGAGCTACAACAATAACTACAAACAAAACCACAACCACTAACACAAAAACAAGCGCAAAGACAAACACCAATGAAAACGAATTTAATACCAAATGAAAAAGACAATTAAAACTGTAGCAACAACATTGCTTTTCATTTTAACAACAACTTTTGTTATTCTTATTATTCTTAATCTTAAAAACAAAAATATACTTCCCCAACACCAAGAAGAACAAACATTAACATTATTTAATTGGGGCGAATACTTAGAACCTAGCATTATTGAAAAGTTTGAAAAAGAAACTCACATCAAAGTTAAACAAGTTCTTTTTTCTTCTAACGAACTTGCAGTTACCAAAATTAAAAGTAAAAACCAATATGATCTAGCTATTTTAAGTGAATATGCAATTGATCAATTAAGACAAAGCAAAATGTTAGAAACAATAGATGATGGTGAATTAATAAAAGATGATAAACATTATTATGAATTAAACAAAGACCTCCAAGACAAACTCCCTTCTGAATTTAACAATTACGCCGTTCCTTATTTTTGGGGCAAAGTAGTTATTCTTTATAATAAAAACAAAATAACTCAAGATCAAATTAATGAACTCAAAGATCAAAATAAAGGTTTTAAATATTTAAAAGACACCAATTTAAAAGTAGCTTTATGCAATAACGCTCGCGACGGTTTAATGGTAGGTCTAAAAGCTACTGAAGGAAAAATTGCAAACCCTTCCCCATATGAATTAAATGAAGCCAAAAAATGGCTCTTAGAACTAAAACAACAAAAACCTAACTTAGCTTTTATAAACGACCAATTAATGGACCGCATGAAAAATAAAAATAACGAATACTATGATATAGTTATTGCTTATTCAGGAGATGCTAATTTTTTAAAAGAACAAAATAATAATCTAGATTATTTTTCACCTACAGAAGGAACCAACGTTTGGGTTGATGCTTTGGTAATGCCTAAAGGAAGCAAAAAAACCCTAGCTTATAAGTTCATCAATTTTTTAAGACAAAAAGAAAATTACAAAAACAATTTAGCTTTTACTAAATATAATTCTCCTTATGTTGGATTAGAAACTTTTCCAGGAATTCGCCAAATAGAAATCAAAGGTAACGATGAAGTTTACAAATACGACCAAACCACCCAAAAAACCATCAATACTTATTGGAACGACATTATTGCTTTTCCCAGCCAAAAAGATTATTGGCTATTTATCTTAAGTTTTTTCATTTTTTTAGCTATTTTTATCATATATTTCCATCATAAATTCAAAAATAAATTACGTTTAGACCAATTGCCCCAAAAAATAAAAACTTTAATATAATTTGTTCTAACCCCAAATATTAATCAATTAATATTCAAAAAACCAACTTTTAAGTTGGTTTTTCCTTTATAAATGAAACAATTAAAACTAATTTGGTATTCAATTAATTATTTTTTTCAATTTTTTTTATATAAAGATAAATTGCAATAATAAAAACAGCCAACAACAAAATAAATAATATATAGGCAAATATTTTTATATTGTAAATGTGTGTGTCATAAGTTTGAGATTTTAAATCACCCACATCAGCTAATTTATTATTGGTGTGGGGCAAATAAACTTTATTTTTTTGAGTATTTTTATCCACTAAAACATTTGTAATAGGCAATATTGGTTCTACATTACTACTTTTACCCCAAGTATAACGATGTTGCCAATCAACTACTTTATTATTTTCGGTACTTGTTTCTAAATAATGTCTTTGGGATGTTTGTCTACCATTTTTATCATAAGTAGCATCCCAAGTATCATAATGTTGCCAATCAACTACTTTATTATTTTCGGTACTTGTTTCTAAATAATGTCTTTTAGAAGTTTGCTTTTGGTTTGCATCATAAGTAGCATCCCAAGTATCATTATTTTTCCAATCCACTAATTTATCTTTTTCAGTACTTCCTTGCAAATAATGCCTTTCTAATAATTGATTACCATTTTTATCATAGGTTTTATCCCAAGTATCATGATGTTTGTAATCAACTAATTTATTATTTTCGGTGCTTTGAGCTAAAAAATATCTTTTAGATGTTTGTCTACCATTTTTATCATAAGTAGCATCCCAAGTATCAGGATTTTGCCAATCAACTAATTTATTATTTTCGGTGCTTTGAGCTAAAAAATATCTTTTAGATGTTTGTCTACCATTTTTATCATAAGTAGCATCCCAAACATTATAATGCGTCCAATCAACTACTTTATTATCTTGCGCACTTTCTAATTTGTAATGTCTTTGTGCTATTTGATTTCCGTTGGTATCATAAATTGCATCATAAGTATCAGGATTTTGCCAATCAACTAATTTATTATCTTGCGTGCTTTCTTCTAAATATTTTCTTTTTTCTATAACTCCATTAGCTAAATTTTCTTTTAATGGATTATTTGCCCAAACTGTAATTATATTTCCTAATAATACAATAAAAATCCATAATGCCAATAACAACAAGCACACCTTAGCCAATAAAAAATGCTTGGGTTGTTCTAAATTATTCACTTTGTAAAAAAACTCTTTTCTAATATGGCAATTATAAATAATTCCAACTTGAAAAAATTGCTATTATTTATTTTAATTATACAATTATCTCTTATTTTGTTTTTTATAATTGTAATAGTATTAAATACTATG
>NZ_JSWH01000008.1:0-6147 GCF_000803325.1 Chrysanthemum yellows phytoplasma | reverse complement strand
ATTTTTGATTTTTCAAATTATTTTTTCATATTTGTTATTTATTAAAATTGTTTTATAAAAATATTAAAATCTAAAATTTTAAAGAGTTTTGAATCCTTTTTTGACTTTTGTTATTCCTTTATTTTGATACAATAACTAAAATAATTACAAAACTTATCTTTAATTTTTTATTAAAAAGGAGTTTTTAAATGATAGAAAATTATAATTTTACCTCTAAATCTTTGCAATTTGCTAAAGGTTTTAAAGCTTTTATTGCTCGTGGTAATGTCATTAATTTAGCTGTTGCATTTGTAATAGGACAACTTTTTACCAAAATTGTAAGTTCTTTGGTAGCAGATATTATTATGCCTCTTTTTTCTTTGTTGTTTAATTATACTGGGGCTTTAAAAGATTTGAAATTGGAAATTAAAGCTAATACTTATCTTGGTTATGGTAATTTTTTGCAAACTATTTTAGAGTTTTTGTTGCTTTCTTTTATTATTTATACTATTTTAACTTTAATGTCATGGAAAAATCCTTTGCAAAAGGATAAAGTCGATAAGAATATGTTACTTTTACAACAAAGTCTTGATAAAGAAATTGCTTTATTAGAAGAAATTAAAGATATTTTAAAATCAAATAAGTAATTGCAAGTTAGTATTAACAATAAATATTATTTAGTTGTTATTAAAACAATTATAAGAGACTATTTTTAATAGTCTTTTTTTTATTACGTTTTATTATTTTAATTATATTTTCACCCTTTTTATCCTTATTTTTTACCATTATTACTTGAAAGAAATTGCAACAAAAAAATTAACCATATAAACAAAGGAATTGTGAGTTTAGACTAATGAAAATTATTTGGAAATATTTATTCAAATACAAAATGTTGCTGTTATTAAATTTAATTGCTGTTTTGTTTGTTTGTTGTAGTGAATTGGGAATTCCTTTTATAATTGGTAAATTTATTATTGATTATAATAAAAATCAAATTGATCCTTTCGCACTTTTAGGGCTTTTAGCTTTATGTGCTTGTTGTGGTTTTATAGGAAATCTAATTCTTAATTATTGTGCTTCCAAAGTATCATCCTTGCTTTTTCAAGATTTAAGCGTCGATATTTTTAAAAAAGTACAAACTTTTTCGCCCACTGAGATGAAACAATTAGGAATTTCTTCTATCCTTAACTATACTACTTTGGATGTTTTTCAAGTAATGAATTTCATTTCTGTTTTTTACCGTACTGCTGTTGTGTCTCCTATTATGCTTGTAGTTAGTGTTGTTGCTATTTTTTATGTAGCTTCTTTTTTGCTTTTAGGAATCCTTTTTGTTGCTCCTTTTTTAGTTTTAACCTTATTTATTATTCTTAAAAAATCTTATATTTTATCACAGCAACAACAAAAAAAATTAGATGAATTAAATGTTATTACTCGCGAAAATTTAATTGGGATTAAATCTATTCGTGCTTTTCGCCAAAGTCAATATGAAACTTCTCGTTTTTCTAAAGTAAATCATAAATATAGTTTTTTTTCTATTAAATTATTTAATTTTATGGTTTCTATTGATCCTATCTTTTATTTGTTTTTAAATTGTTCTATTTTGATTAATGTTGGAGTAGGAGTATATTATTTAACTCAAAGTCATCCTGATTTTACTACGGGGAAACTTCTTTCATGTATTGATTATCAATTTCATGTTTTATTTGCTATTTTAGATTTTTTATTACTCTTTATGATGTTTCCTAAAACTTTGGTATCTGTTAGAAGAATTGAAAATGTTTTAAATATTACCCCTAAAATTAAAAATGTTTGTAAACCTTTAAAACCGCAAATGCCTTTTCAAACTTTGTCTTTTGAAAATGTCACTTTTACTTATCCTGATGCTACACAACCCATGTTAGAAAAGATTAATTTTAGTATGAAACAAGGACAAATTGTAGCTTTTGTAGGTGCTACTGGTTCAGGAAAATCAACCCTAATAGGGCTTATTCCTCGCCTTTATGATGTGTGCGAAGGTGCTATTAAAATTAATGATATTGATATTAAAGAATATGATCTTAATTATTTGCGTAATAAAATTAGTTTTATTTCTCAAAAAAATGTTTTATTTAAAGGAACTATTAGAAGTAATTTAGCTTTTGGCAAACAAAACCCTCAAGAAAATCAAATGACAGAAGCATTGCAACTTGCTCAAGCTTATCAAATTGTACAAAATAAAAATCATAAATTTAATGAAATAGTAAGTGAATTAGGTACTAATTTTTCAGGGGGACAAAAACAAAGGCTTTCTATGGCAAGAGGATTTCTTAAAAAACCTGATATCTATATTTTTGATGATTCTTTTTCAGCTCTTGATTATAAAACTGAATATGAAATTAGAAAAGCTTTTTTTGAAATGAAAAATCAAGCCTTAGTGTTAATTGTTGCTCAAAGAATTACTTCTGTTATTAATGCTGATAAAATTATTGTTTTAGAAGAAGGAAAAATGAAAGCTATAGGAACTCATCAAGAATTAATGAAAAATTGTCTTCTTTATCAAGAAATTGCCAAATCCCAAAATTTAGAGGTTGTTGTATGAAAAGAATTTTGAGATATTTAAAACCTTTTAAAAAACAAATTAATTTAGGGCTTTTCTTAATTTTTTTATCTTCCCTTTTTAATGTTTTTTTGTTTTATTTTGAAGGTAGATTTATTACTGATAAAATGCAAAATTATTATAAAGATAAAAATTCCTTTTCTGTTCCTTTTTTTGGCAATGATATTATGTTTTATATTATCTTTATTTTATGTATTAATTTATTTTTATATTTTGTTGTTGTTGTGTGTCGTGTCTTTTTTAATAAAATGTTAATTTCATCTATTCATCAAGGGATGAGAGATTTGCGTCAAGATGTGCAAAAAAAAATTCATCGTTTACCTATTAAATACTTTGATTCTAATACTTTAGGAAATATTATGAGTCGGATGACAAATGATATTGAAGTTATTTCTAATGCCTTGCAACAATCTTTTTCTATTATGTTAGCTGCTTTTTTAATGATTGTAATGATTGTTTGTTTTATGTTTGTTTTACATCTTTTTTTAGGTATTATTGTCTTTATGATGATTCCTTTTTCCTTTTATGCTATTTATAAAGTGTTTACTAAATCACAGAAAATCTTTATTCAAAGGTTTGATGCATCAGGGAATCATCATGGTTTTTTACAAGAAAAATATACTGGATATAAAGAAATTATTTTATATAATCAACAAAATACAGTTATTGAAGAGTTTAGTTATCAAAGTAAGTATTTAGAAAAGTTAGTTTTTAAATCTAATTTTTTGTCTGGATTAACTTCGCCAATTGTATGTTTATTTACTCATTTTACTTTAATTGCAGTTAGTATGATGGGATTTTTTTTGATTGAAGGACATAATATATCTCTTTTTTTAACTAAATTAGGAGTAGGAGTTATTGGAATAGGACTTTTTAGATGTTTTTTACAATTTGTGTGGCGTTTAGGGAATCCCATTATTGAAATAGGTCATATGTCAGTTTTATTACAATCTGCTAATGCTGCTTCTAGAAGAGTATTTGCTTTTTTAAATGAAATTGAAGAAGCTCCTGAAGTGCTCAAACCTCAAGTTATTGCCAATCCTCAAGGAGAAGTTGTTTTTGAAAATGTTTCTTTTGGTTATAATAAAAGAGATATGTTATTAAGGAATATTAATTTTGTTGCCAAGCCAGGACAAACCATAGCTATTGTAGGTCCTACAGGTTCAGGTAAATCTACTTTAATTAATCTTTTAATGCGTTTTTATGATATTAATGCAGGGTCTATTAAAGTTGATGGAGTTGATATTCGTGAGTTAAAGAAAGATAATTTAAGAACTATTTTTGGAATGGTATTACAAGATACTTGGTTTTTTAAAGATACTATTTGGCAAAATATTAAATATGGTAAACAAGATGCAACTGATGAAGAAGTAATACAAGCAGCCAAACAAGCTCAAGTTAATTATTTTATTAATACTAAGCCTAATGGTTATCAGATGCAAATTAATGAAGAAGCAGATAACTTATCACAAGGAGAAAAACAATTAATTACTATTGCAAGGACTATTTTAAGTAATCCTAAAATATTAATTTTGGATGAGGCTACTTCTAATGTAGATACTAGAATTGAAATTTTGTTACAACAAGCCATTCAAAAGTTAATTCAAAATAAAACTGCTTTTGTTATTGCTCATAGATTGTCTACTATTGTTAATGCTGATAAGATATTAGTGCTTCATAGAGGGGCTATTATTGAACAAGGAACACATCAAGAATTATTAAATTATAAAGGATTTTATTATAAACTATATCAAAGTCAATTTCAAAAATAAGATATAATATTAATATTAAATATAAAGACCAACTATAAAAATAGTTGGTCTTTTCCTTATTTGTAAGTTATTATTTTATTATTTCAATATTTTTTATTGGTGTTGTTGGTTTTAGGTGATATGTTATAATAAGAATAATTAATTGCGATAATGTATAAAAAATTTATGGGAGATTATATTTGTGTTGTAAACTGGATAATTATTTGATTGATTTATTTTCAAAACTATAAATTATTATAGAGTGAATATTTTGAGATAATAACCGAATTTAAAAAGGAGTAAAAAAATGAAACAAATTAAATCTTCATATATTATATATACTTTTGTTATAATTATTTTTATTGCCATAATTACTTTGCTTTTTATTCGTGAATATAATAAAAGAAATCAAAAAACATGTTATCATGATGCAAATTAAATTGCTGATTTTGATCCTTTAGCTAAAATGAGTGGACAAATTCATAAAAATGATAAGGGACAAATATATAAAATAACTTACCCTAAAGGCGGCTATGTTGAATATAATCCAGAAACCAAAAAAAGAAAAAAAGTTTTAGAAACATATGAGGATTCTCGTATTCCTTCTAATTATATTGAACAACTTTTACTTTTTAATGAAGATGGTAAAATATATAAGATGATTTCAGAAGGAACTATTGATGAAATAGAACCCATAAATCCGCCCTTAACTAACAAAAAAATAATGATTAATAAAAGGATTTTGCAAAATCGAAAAATTATTTTGAATTGCACAAACAATCTCCTTAAGCAAGAAATCCTACGTATAAATAACTCTGATTACCCTGGACTAAATCAAGCCCAAAAAATAACCAATGAAAAAAATCAAATTACACATATTATTTTTCCTGATGGAGTTATTGAGGAATTCAACCCCGAAAATAAAATGCTTATCCAAACTGTTTACCCCAAAGAAGGTATAATAATTCTTAATAGTTTATTTACAATAAAAGCAGATAAAGAATATAATCCTTCCACAAATATACCTAATTGCCAAAAAAATATTTCATTATTATCTTTTGAAGATACAAATTTTTCCTCAAATTCCCAAGATATCACAAAATATGTTGAATCAAAATTAAAGAAACAAGAAATAACAGAAACATTTTCAAATGGCAAACCTAATAAAATAATTACTACTTATTATTATAGCGGCAACGAATGTAAAAATGAATACTATGAAAATGAAAAATTAATTTCAACAACTATGAAATTTGACCCAGATAGAATAATAAAATATTTAGACAATGAAGTAGATCAAGTTAAAATAGAAATAATTTACAAACAAAGCGAAAAAAATGATAAACCTACAGAAACATATCCATATGAAGGAAAATGCCAATATTGCACTCAAATCCTTAAACCTGATGACAAAATTTTATTAATTAAATGAAAAAATATTATATTAAATTTGTGATGTTTTTTAGTAACTTAAAACGCTCCAATAATTCGCCCCCAGTAAAGAATGCATATTTTATACCCAAACTATTTACTTAGTTTGGGTTTTTTTGCATTCCAACGAAAAACAAAATAAAAATTATTCAAAAATAAGTTCAATATTTTTAATTATTTATTGAATTGCAATTTATTAATTTTTTTGCGTAAAAAACGTCAAAAATAATGTCATTATTGAACTTTTTTATTATTTTATTAGTATTTTTGATAAATATAGGGTTATTATAGAGTTATTTTTAAGATTTAGAGTATTAAATTGTTATTAAATTAATAAAGTTTGAGCGTCAAAAACCCACCCTTATTTTTTTTATGTTATAATAGATATGT
>NZ_JSWH01000158.1:0-249 GCF_000803325.1 Chrysanthemum yellows phytoplasma | reverse complement strand
GGCGGCCAGCCGAAGAACATTACAATTAACCTATTACACCCCTCCTATAAAGTCCCCTTTGGGGATTTAGGGGTTTTTTTATATCAAAAATTCGCTAGGTTTTACGTTGGGGGGGGGAACTCTATACTAAAAAGGAAATGTTAGGCACTTTTTTTATTTTCCCTCGCGCCTTTACCGTGAGCATCGGTAAAGGAGTAGCGAGAGAACGAAAAAACCGCCTTTGCGTGAAGACGTAAAGGCGGTTGGAGA
>NZ_JSWH01000007.1:0-6090 GCF_000803325.1 Chrysanthemum yellows phytoplasma | reverse complement strand
ATTTATTTTATCAAAGTAGAATTGCATAAATAATTATGGTAATTGTTTATACGAGTTTTAGTTGTGTTTCTTGTAAAAAAGTTAAAAAAAGGTTAAAAGCTCATGGGGTAAGATACGAAGAGCGTAATTTGTTAAATTATAAAATGCAACCACAAGATCTGGATTTAATTTTAAAAAATTGTGATTATGGGTTTGATGATATTATTTCGCGACGTTCCAAAATTTTTAAAGAAAAACAAATAGATTTGGAAACTATCAACACCGATAACATCAAAAAAATTATTATTGAAAATCCTGAAATTTTAAAAAGACCTATCATTATTAAAGATCAAAAAATTTAAATTGGGTATAATGAAGAAGAAATTCGTATTTTTATTCCCAAAAAACTTCGTTATTACTTGATGGAAAATAATGTTAATTTTTATAAAGATAAAGAAAATAATCAATATGAAACAGTATTGCAAAACTTTTTTAAAAACCATAAATAATGAAGAGCAATATTTTTGTTGCAAAAAGTCTCTTATCATTTGCAAAGTTTCTTTTATCATAAACAAAATCAAGTTTAAAAACAATATTTGCCCCTTTCCATTTATAAATTGGCTATTTATAAAAGATGTAATTAAAAAAATAAACTAAGTTGCAAGTTGCAAGACTTTCAAAAAGCAATTTTAATCAAAAATAATTTTGCAAAAATAATTTTCAATTCAAAGTTAGAATGTTTTTCAAATATTCTAATTTTTTTTATATAAATTGCAAATATTAGCTTGTTATTTTATCTTTTTTCAGTTTATTGTGATATATAATAAAAGAAGTGATGACAAATTTTGGTCTTTTTTGCAAAACCAAAGACAACAAAAACTGCCAAAATGCAAGAAATATTAAGGAGGTATTAAGTGATGTCAAATTATAGTTTCAAATTGAACAACAATCAAGTAGCAACAATTAAAAAATTCTACTACAAACAATTAAAATTATCACCTAATAAAACGGTTGCTTTTGTTATAGATGATTCTTTGGCTAAAATAACAGTTTATAATAACGGAACTTTGTTAGTGCAAGGAAAAAATACCTTATCTATCGTTGCTTTTATTAAAAAAATATTGCAAATGAAAACAGTTAGCGATAATAGCGAAATAAAAGAAGTTAGCCATTCATTAGTCAAACAAGTCCCAACGTTAAAAACTAAAAGCAATGCAGGGACAAATTCATTTTTGCCACTTTATAACAAAAAAACTTATTATCTTCCATCCATTGGTTCTGATGAAGTAGGTACAGGAGATGTTTTTGGTCCTGTTATTGTTTGTTGTGTTTACTTGACTGCTAAAAATATTGTTTTTTTGCAAAAATTAGGAACTATTGCCGAATCCAAAAAAATCTCAGATGAAAAAATAATGCAGCTAGCTCCTTTAATTATGAAAGAAGTTATTTATTCTGTTAAAATAATGATGCCTTTAGAATACAATCAAACAATCAAACAATGTAATCTCAACAAAATTAAGGCTTTAATGCATAACGAAGCAATTAAGCAAACCGTTTTAAAAGCTTCTCCAAATGTTCCTGTCATTTTGGATCAGTTTTGTTTTCCTAAAAATTATTTTAATTATTTGCAAGACCAAAAAGACCAAAATGAGTTTTATACAAAGATTATTTTTGAAACTAAGGCTGATAGTTCTTATTTTAGTGTTGCTGTGGCTTCTGTTATTGCTAGATATCTTTTTTTAACACAAATAGCAAAACTTTCTAAGCAAATTAATTCCAAATTGCAATTAGGAGCAGGCAAATTGGTAGATTTGCAAATTGATTTGATAGTAAAACAACACGGATTAGAGATTTTGCCTCAAATTGCTAAGTGTAATTTTAAAAATATTGTGCGCAAAATGGAATAAATTTATAATATTGGTGCTTAATTGCAAGTTTATTTATCCAAAAACACATTTAAAGGAGTTTTTATGTCAACTATTTTTACTAAAATTATCAAAAAACAAGTTCCTGGTTATCTACTTTATGAGGATAATTTAGTAGTTGCTTTTTTAGATATTACCCAAGCGACCAAAGGACACACTTTGGTGGTGCCTAAACAAGAATATCGTGATATTTTGATGATGCCCGAAGATGTTTTTGCCCATTTGTTTAAAGTGGTACATCAAATAAGCAAAGTATTAATGGATGTTTTTCAAGCTCAGGGAATCAATTTATTAAATAATAATGGCAAAGTAGCAGGGCAGACTGTTTTTCATTATCATGTGCATTTGATTCCTCGTTTTGATGAAAAAGAAATTAATTTGGTTTTTAAAAATAATGCTTCTTTGATGTTTCCTCAAGATTATGAAAAAGTTCAAAAAGCTATTTTAGCGCATTTGAATAAATAAAAAATATATTGTTAAGGAAACATAAAATAAATATATTGTTGTCTTGCTTTTTTTGATATAAAACCTTTACAAAATATTTATATGGGTTTTTATGGGTCTTTTCTAACTGTTTCATTTATTTAGACAACTTAATATTTTAATATAACATTTAAGACCAGCTTAATCGTTGGTCTTTTTTGTTTATAAAATGGCACAATTATTAACTTATAATAAAAAAACCAAACTATTTTAATAGTTTGGTTTAATCATAGATATGTAATTGGAAGCAAAAATTAGCTTTTGCGAGTTACTTTTAAGAAATGATAAAAAAATTTGTCAAATAAATGATATTCTTCTAAAATTTGAAAATCGTTTTTTAATAGCCATTCTTGAAGATAATCTTGATTGCTTTGTGATCCTAATATAAAATGTTTGCTTTTATCAGGACTTTTTTCAAGTATTTTAGTAATAGCATAAGTTCCCATACCACAAATTAGGGCAAGATCAAAATCTTGGCAAATGTTTTGGAATCCGTCACTTAAACAAAAAGTAACTGGATAGCAAGCAAGGTTTTTTTGGGCTTGAAATAAAGGTTTTAATCTTATATCTGCTGCAATTGCTTGTTTGATATAGCCTTGTTGAAAAGCCTTTTTGAGTACTAAACCATGATCTGTTCCGATGTCTACAACGGTGTCATAATTTTTAGTAAGAGACACAATAAAAGGGATTCGTTTCATTTTATTTGTGGTTGTGGTACAAACTTTTTAATTTGCTTTGTTTAGCTGGAGTTCTGAGTCGTCTTAGAGCTTTGGATTCAATTTGGCGGATTCTTTCTCTAGTAACTCCAAATAAAGTGCCTACTTCTTCTAAAGTGTGGGTTTTGCCATCTAAAAGACCATAGCGCATTTTTAATACTTTTTCCTCGCGGTCAGTTAAGGTATTTTCTAGGACTTCATCTAAAAGCTTTTGAGTTACTTCTTTCATCATGTATTCGTGGGGGGATAAAATGTTGGGATCTGAGATAAAATCCCCCAAAGAAGTTTCGTCTTCTTCGTTTTCTCTTGCGGGAGCTTCCAAAGAGATGGGTTTTTTTTCAATATATTGGATGCTGCGAATTTTTTCAGCAGAAATATTCATTTTGTCGGCTAACTCTTCAACTGTAGGTTTTTTCTTAAGTTTTTGAGTTAATTTGCGAGTGCAAAGTGCCATTTTATTAATAGTTTCTACGATGTGGACAGGAATTCGGATAGTTCTTGCTTGATCGGCAATCGCTCTTGTGATGGCTTGTCTAATCCACCAAGTAGCATAGGTAGAAAATTTAAATCCTTTTTGATAATCGAATTTATCTACTGCACGCATTAAGCCCATGTTGCCTTCTTGGATTAAATCAAGAAACAAAATGCCTCTTCCAATATATCGTTTGGCAATGGAAACTACTAATCTATAATTGGATTCTACCAAAATATCTTTGGCGCGCCTTGCTTGTTCGATTTGGTCATGTGCTTCTTGGAGTTGTTCTTCGGATAATTCAATTTCTTTGGTTTTGTGCTTGGCAAGCTTTTGTTTGGCTTGTTTTCCTAAAAAAACTAAAATGGATTTTTTTTGTTCTTCTGCTATCGAAAGCAAAGGGATTTGACCAATTTCTTTTAAATACATGCGAACTGAGTCATCCATTTTAATATCAGAATGGATTTTAGAAATTTCTTCTTTAGAAATTTTTTCATCTTCGTCTTCTTCTAATTCTATGAGTTTTTCATCTGATATTAAGTCCTCTTCAGAAATGTCAAAATCTTGGATGTCTTCTTCTGAGTCTTGTGTGTTGTCTTCATCTTTGTTGTCATCTGTGTTTTCTAAGTTTGCATTTGTTAATTCGGAATCAAGGTCAGTAAAATCATCATTGGTGGTGTTTGTTTGGGGGTGCGTATCATTTTGATTGGGGTTTTCATTTAGAGATGGAGCTACTTGTGTTTCGCAAGAAATAATTTGAATCCCTTGTTCTTTTAGGTTTTGTGCTATTTGTTGATATGGTATTTTTATGTTTTGATTTTGCAAAAAAGACATAATTAATTGAGATGTTAGTTTTTGTTCGCTTCCAGCTTGCTCATTTAAAGTTTTGATTATGTTATCGAATTCCATTTATTAACTCCCTTTTTTCTTTTTTTAATTAAAATTTGGCTATGAACTTGTTTTGATTTTTGTTTTTTGGATGATTTGTTTTTTAACAAAATATATCATTTACTAATTCGCTTAATTGTTGTTGTAATTGTCTTCTTTCTTTTTTGAGCTTGTCTTTCTTTTTTTGTAATTTGTTTTTTTCAGTGTTATCTATTGGAAGTAATTTATCATTTAACTCATTTATTTTTTGTTGTTTTTGTTCTATTTTGTCGCGGATTTCTAATTCTTTTATATAATTGTTAAATATTTTGCCTTCTTTATCTTGTAAAAGAGGGCGCTTTTCCATTTTAAAAAAATGATGTTTTTCGATAGATGTCAATAAATCATCAATATTTTCTTTAAATGCGGTTTTTTTGATTTCTTCCCAAGGAATACAAGTTTGTTTAGGATTTTTCTTGTAATAATTTTTAATATAGTTTAGCAGACAACTGCATTGCAAGTCATCAAAACCGGGGGTTTTTTTGATGGTGGCAAATGTTTTGGGGTTTTGGGTTTTGAAAAAAGCAGCATTTAAAAGCAATTCTATGATGATTTCTATTTTAATGTCAAATTTGGTTAAATTTAATTGTTGTTTGGTATGAGCAATGTAAGGAGGTTTTGGGGCTTTGTTAATGGAGACTTGAGAATTAAGGTTAACTGTTAGTTGATATGTTTTTTGTAAGTATTCTTGATAAAGCATTTTGATTTCAAAGCTTGAGGATTGGAATAGTTCTTGTAATTCTTTTTTGGTTTGGGCTTTGTTGTAAGAATCCATTTGTTGGCAAATCAAATCCACTTTCAAAGCTAAAAAATCCTTTAAATTATCAGTTAGAAGGTGTTGGTATTTTTCGGGTCCTTCAGTTTTGATGTATTCATCGGGGTCTAGATTATTGGGAAAATCTACTATTTGGACTTTGAAGTGGTTTTTTTGGAGAAAGGTTCCAATTTCTAAAGTAGCGGTTTTTCCTGCTTTGTCGCCGTCATAGGCAATAATTATTTTGTCGGTGATTTTTTTTAATAGTTTGGCATGATCCAAAGTAAGGTTGGTTCCCATGGTAGCAACTACGTTTTTGAATTGGGCTTTGAAAGATGCCATAACATCAAAAAAACCTTCATGCAAAATGACTTTTTGTTTTTTTCTGATTTCAGCTTGGGTTTCGTAGTATTGATACAAAGTTTCGCCTTTTTTGAAAATTATTGTTTCGGGACTGTTGAGATATTTAGGCATTTGATCATCTAGACTGCGGCTGGAAAAAGCAACAATTTGGCCTGATTTGTTAGTAATGGGAAAAATGAGTCGGTTTTTGAAAAAATCATAAAAGTTGCCGGTTTTTTCGTCTTGATTGATGAGACTTAATTTTTTGAGGTCATCAGGGTCAAATTTGGTACCTTCCATTAAATAACGTGATAAATGGGAAGCTTTGGGAGCATAACCTAATTTAAAATGTTTTATTATGTCATTGTCAAAGCCTCTTTGTTCTAAATAATTGAGGACTTGTTTGTTGTGTTTTAATTGATGGGAATAAAAATCTGCTGCTTCTTGCATGATGTTGTAGAATTTTTGGTATTGATGGGTGCTTTGTTGGGG
>NZ_JSWH01000006.1:0-3535 GCF_000803325.1 Chrysanthemum yellows phytoplasma | reverse complement strand
TTGTTATGCAAAAAAACATTTAATCATCATTTAAACACTATCAAAACTAAAAAACTTATAATTTTTTTACCCCAAAACATTAATTAAACATTATCATTTTTTATTATTCTTAGAAAACCAAAAATAACATCACAAAAATAATATGATAAGGAAGGAAAAACTTTAATTCATTATTTATTTTTTGAATTATTCCAAACTAAAATCCCAAAATAAAAAAGGAATCAAATAAAGTGATTTATATAAAACGGTTTTTTCAAATCTTTGCAAAAATAAAAAAAATATTGAAATATTAAAAATTTCTACATTATTAATTGGTATTGTAATTATATTCTGGTCGCATTGTGAAGTGTTTGGTTGGTTTAAAAAAGAAAAGATAAATCAAGAACAAAGACAATCAGAATCAAACATTTCAGAAAAAACAACTACAAACAACAAAGACGAAAGCATTTTAAAAGTTGGAGTAATGAATAATGTTGCTCCTAATGTTTTTAAAGTTTTAGAAACTCACAAAGATACTATCAAATCTCAAAACACTGGTGAATACGTAGCAGGTTTCGATATTGATTTAATCAAAGAAATAGCAGAAAATTTAGAACTGAAATTAGAAATCTATGTCTTTGATTTTAAAGGTATTTTAGGCGCTTTAAATCAAAATAAAATTGATTTATCAATTACTTCTATGAGCATTACAGAAGAAAGGGCAAAAACTCTTGACGTTTCTAAAGCTTATACACAGACAGAAACAAGCATGGTAGTAAGAAAAAGCGACAAAAGATTTGATGATTTAAGAAAAACTAAAGAAATAGATTATGACTCATTTTGTGACAAATTAAAAGATTTAGGAAGAGAAAAACCCATTTCATTTATAACATTTCAAAATACTACTGCTATCCCCATAATTGACAAAATACAAAAACAAGTTAATGAAGACCAAATAATACGCATCAAAAAAGACAATGAATTAGATAGTCATACTGCATGTTTTCAAAATATTAAATTAAAAAAATCTGATATTTTCATTATAGATAGTTATTTGGCGATGGTAGCTTGTAAAATAAATGATGATCTAGATTATTTTTATATGACTTCAAATAACTTAGAAAATTCCGCTTGTCCTCAAGGTTTGGGAATATTTTTCCCCAAAGAAGAAAAAAATGATGAAGATAGAAGAATACCAAATTTACAAAAAAGCATAAATGAATCGTTGGTAAAATTGAATTTAGTTAAAAAAGATGATAAAGGCAAATTCCAAGACATCATAGATTTAAAAAAACAACTTAATGAATTAAATGAAGATGCAAAAAACCCCAATACAGAAGAAGATAAAGAAAAAATAGAACAAAAAATAAAAGAAATAAAAGAAAACACTAAACAAAGATTAGAAAAAATCTTTACCCAAAACAAAAAATATTTCCAAAAACAAGGTACTTATTATCAAATCAAAAAAACTCTACCCTCTTATCTAAAAGGACTCCAAATTACTTTAGTCCTTGCACTTGATAGCCTTATTGTAGGTTTTTTATTAGCTTCTTTGTATACTTTAATGAAAAAACACCAAAGCCAATAATCCAATAATATTTCATATAAATAATAGTTTTATTCATTTGATAGATATTTTTTTCATCATTTTAAAGGTATTCCTATAGCCGCCCAAGCAATGCTTATTTATTATGGAGTTGGCTATATATGTAAAGATATTTTTGAAATTACTCCTTTTAGTGTAGGACTTATAGTTTTAATCCTTAATTCTTTAGCAAGAATTACGATGATTTTGATGCAAAATATCAAATTTTTGGATAAAGGACAAATTGAAGCTGCCCTTTCTTTAGGAATGAATTCAAAACAAGTTTTTATCTATATTACTTGCCCCCAAGCCTTAAAAAGATCAGTGCCTTTTATTATGCAACAATTAATTACCAACATTAAGGATAGTTATTTTTTTGCCATTATAGGAGTTGCCGAACTTTCTTGGCAAGCACAAAGCAATATGGGCTCTACCTTTAATCCGATTCTACCTTTTGTTACAATATCTTGTTTTTACTTAATCATTATCAGCATTACTAATTTATCAAACAAATTATTAGAAAAAAAATTAAATTATTACAACCAAAAGCATAATGAAATATTTAAAAAATCAACACTATAAGAAAGACCATTAATAATGTGGTCTTTTTTTTATACGATTTTTAGCTATTTTTGTGTATAATAAAAATAAGTGTAAATATTTAATTTTTCCCAAATAAATATTCCAAATATCAAAAACGTCAGGAGATAAAAGCAATGAATGTTAATTTCAAATATAAAACTACATATTTGTATCAACTTTATTGCTTTTATTATTGTTTACAACTCAAATTTTAATTATATTAGGAGATAACGATGGACGTTAATGTTAGATACAAGACTAAATACTTATATCAATTTTAGCATATATAAATAGCAAAATATTTAAAAAAGAAAACCAAAGAAACAAAGACACAAAAAAGACAAATACAATCCAAAAAAGAACAAAACAATCAAAAAATTATTATAAAAAACAGACTAAAACTATCATTACTATCATTTTTTATTTTTTATCATTTTTTATTTATTACAATTAACTTTTATCATTTAATTTATTTAATTATCAAAATTAACAGTAAAAAAGGATGTAAAAAAAAATGAATACAAAACGGTATTTTTTTCAATGTTTTATCAAATTTTTTTAAAAACGTTTTCAAAAGTAAAAAAAATATAAAGATATTTAAAATTTCTACATTATTAATTAGTTTTATAATTCTAATTTGGTTGCATTTCCAAGTTTTTGGAATTAACATTCACCAAGCAAAAAAATCATCCAAACCCAAATTAATAGTGGCAACAACTAACGATTCTGCTCCTAATGTTTTTGGGTTATTAAATCGTACATCAGATTCTTTGAAAGCCAAAAATAAAGAAAATATAGCAGGGTTTGAGATAAGTTTAATCAAAAAAATAGCTGATAAACTAAATTTGGAATTAGAAATCAATGTTTTAGATTTTGAAGGAGTTTTAGCTGCTTTAAACCAAGAAAAAATTGATGTAGCAATTACATGCATGAGCATTACAGAAGAAAGAAGCAAAAAACTTGATCATTCTAAGGCTTATATCCAAGCCCAAACTAGCATGATAGTAAGAAGGAATGACAAAAGATTTGAAGGTTTAATCCAAAAAGAAGAAATAAATTTTGAAGGTTTTTGCGATGAATTAAAAAAAATAGCAACTCCAAACGAACCAATTCAATTTGTAACATTCCAAAATACTGCTGCAATCCCAGTAATTAAAAAAATAGTAGCGCAAACAAATATGCAAGAATCACAGCCACTTGTTAAAAAAAACAACGAATTAAGTAGTCCTCCTGCATGCTTTCAGGATGTTTCACAAAAGAAATCCGATATTTTTGTAATAGATAGTTTTATGGCTAGATGGGCTTGTGCCTCAGATAATAATTTAGCTTTTTTTAACATGAATTCCAAAAATTTAAGTCATTCTGCTTGCCCTCAAGGGGTTTTTGTAG
>NZ_JSWH01000157.1:0-260 GCF_000803325.1 Chrysanthemum yellows phytoplasma | reverse complement strand
ACTACAAATAAAACATAATTCATAATTATAACCTCAAACTATTTACTTAGTTTGAGGTTTTTATATCTTATAATAATTATTAAAAAACAAACTTATGTTTTACAATCAATTAATAGTTTAAAGAAATGTTTGAAAGAAACCCAAAAACAAGAACAAAAGGGAAAAAGATTAATTGAAATTCAAATTTTTGAATGGTCTAGATTAGTTGGCAGCATTTCTTATTTGTTTGCTCTTTTTTTATTTTATTATGGTATAAATAA
>NZ_JSWH01000005.1:0-2419 GCF_000803325.1 Chrysanthemum yellows phytoplasma | reverse complement strand
ATTTATAATTATTATTTAATTTTTGTGTTAATTCATCTAATCCGCCATACACTTCTTTAAAGACTTCATCTAAATCGTTTTGTTGTAATGTTTGTTTGGTTTCTAAAAACTTTCTTTTAGAAGCTTCTACAAAATAAGCAATTAATTTATCACATTGAGCTTCTTCCATTAATTGATTAATTTTAGGATTTAAGGTTTGGTTGAAATAATGCATTGCTTGTGTTGAATAAAGAACTTGTGTATTTCTTTTATTATAAACCTTAGCTAATTCTTGTAATTCATTACAACGTTCTTCTGGTGTATTAAGGATTTTCATACCATAAACTTGATAAAAAGCTGCTCTTAAATCAACTACTCTAACTTCTTTTTCTAAGTCCTTTTGTAATTGTTTAACTTTTGCTTTAAAAGGTTTTTTTCTTGGTCCAATTGTGCCAGTTTTTGTACTAATTTTGTTATGTCTTCTTCTAATTTTAATGGGTCTTCTTTTTGTAATAGTTCTTCTTTTTCTTTTTGTTTATCTTTTGTTTGTTGTTTTAGTTTTTCAGCCTCTGGATTTGGTTGTTGAGGTTGTTGTTCACTGTTTGGAGAAGTTGGCGTTACATCTTGTGGCAGAGTTGAAGAAGCATTTGATTCAGATGTTTGTAGAGTTGATGAGGTAGGAGGTTGTAAGGGTTTTGGTTGGGATTGTTTCTCGTTTAATTTGTTTAATTCTTCTTGCAAAAACTCTATTTCAAAATTCAATTTAGCTATTTTTTCTTCTAATATAATTTGTTGGGCTTTCTTTTCGGCTGTTTCTTTTTCTATTTTTGTCTCTTGTTGTTTGATTTGTGCCATTTGGCTTTCATTTTCAACTATTTGTTCTAATTTAATTTTTCTATTATGCAATTGTGTTTTTAATTCTTGAATGTCTTTTTGGAGTTGGTCTTTTTCTTCTTGTGATAAAGATAAAGTATTTGCTTCTAATTGTAATTTTTTAGTTTTATCATCAATTTCTTTTTGTTTTGCACGACTTTCAGCACTTAAACGATTATTCATATTAATAACAGATGATTCAATCATATTTTCTAAACGTCTATTAGAACGCGATTCTGCATCAAACTTATCAAGAAAAGGATTAACAGTTTTTAAAAGATATTCTAATGCTTCTTCGTGAAAAGGATTTTTTCTTAAAACATTAATCATTAAATCTAAGTATTTAGCTCTGGCTGTTGCATGACCAACTTTAATTTCAATATGATAAGTAAAACGTGATTTAATAGCTTCATCTATTTTATCAAAATAGTTAGTTGCTCCAATAATTAAAATAGGTTTTTTAGGATCATTTTTTGTTGAGGTTAATTCAGTTTTAAATTGGTTTACAACGTTAGGTAGATCTGAAGATGAATTTGCAGTTTTATTTAGATATTTAAAAGCTTCTTCACATTCATCAATAAAGATAATAGAAGCTTTTACTCCTTCTTTTTTATTATGTAATCTTACATCTTCAAATAACTTTTTAACAAACCTAGGACCATCTCCTACAAGAGTTTGATAAACAAATTCAGCAGCATTAGTTTCATAAAAACCAACTTGTCTACCAGCTTCTTTAGCAAGTGCTCTAGTAAAGAATGTTTTACCTGTTCCGGGAACCCCATAAAATAAGACTCCTTGAGGTGGTTTAACTTTCCCAACACCTACATAAGATAAAGGATCACTTAAATAATTAAGAAAACCTTGTAATTGGTCTATAACACTTTCCATCCCAATAGTTTTTTTAAAACTAGGTAATCATTCAAATTCATCTAAAGGCATAGGAAAATATCTAGTACCTTCAGGAAATTTATCTATGTGTTGTAATTGTTTTTTAGATGGATCATTTTTATTAGCTAATGCATTTATAAGGTCATTTAGAGTATGTAGATTATTTCCATGAATTATATCTTCCATCATTTGTTGTAATTCTTGAATAGTCATAAGATTTTCATCAGTTTGAGTATTATTATTTTCATCAGTTTGATTATTATTTGTTTGGTTTTCTTTTAATTATTTAACTTCTGTTGATAAACTTTCAACATCTGTTTTTGTTGTAGTAATTATTTCATTTGTTTTTTGAAAGTTTTTATCCATTGTATCATTTGTCATATAAGAAAAAACAACAGAACCACCTAATGCTGTAATACATATCAAAATAATAATTACAAAGAAAAACGTATTACTTTTAGATTCATTATTAGAAACTAGATTTAATGTTTCATCATATTCAAATTCATTTTCTTTTACTACTTTAAGTTTATTTTTATAATCTTTTGTTTTTTTAATTTGAACGTTAGTTGCTTTTTCATTAACTTCAACTTCTTTTAATGCTTTATCCTTTTTAGGTTCATTTTTTTATATGCCATGTTATAATTAACCTTTATTTTCATTATTATATTATATATTA
>NZ_JSWH01000156.1:0-237 GCF_000803325.1 Chrysanthemum yellows phytoplasma | reverse complement strand
TACGCTAAATTTCTACCTTAATTCTTTAGGGGTAGTTTCCTCTTTAGGGAGGCTGATTCCAGGTTTCTTTATTTGATAAACTACTCCGTACTTTTGGTATATACTAGTAGACTCTGGACTGTTCGTTTAAGCAACTTCCGAGACAGGTTTGGTCATTACATCAATTTCCTTCTTAGGCCATCTCAGGCTTCTCCATCGAATTATTTGGTGGCAGGGTCCTCTTGACTAATTTGCTTT
>NZ_JSWH01000155.1:0-303 GCF_000803325.1 Chrysanthemum yellows phytoplasma | reverse complement strand
TGAATTGGTTGACTAAATGAAAAACAATCTTTTTATCAATTTTTTTAATCTTTTCGATAATTTTTTGTAATAATTTAATTTTTTGTTTTAATTTTTCCATTATTAATACCAATTATCTTTATAAATTATTTTAAATATATCAACTATTATAACTCTAAATAAGCGCTTCAGCGCGTTCTTCTTTTTGTTTAATACATAATATTCAATACTTGGTAAGGCAATTAATTTAAAAATTCAAGTTGATTTAATTATTAAAATAAATTAAAAAAATAAAATTACCTAAAAAAGAGGTTTTTATGATAT
>NZ_JSWH01000154.1:0-277 GCF_000803325.1 Chrysanthemum yellows phytoplasma | reverse complement strand
GATTTTCATTGTCATTATAGTCTGAATATAGCTCTTCTAAGGTTGAATTATATATATTTATGGGTTTTTCTTTGTCTTTGGATAATTTGGGTTGGAATTCAGACATCATTAAGACGATATCGGAGTTAGTTTCAATTCCACCACTGCCTTTTAAAGCTGTTATTTCTGGTGATTTACCTTGGTAATTGCTGTATGTATCTCTTGAAAATTGAGATAAAATGATAATAACGATGTTTAATTCAATGGCTAATTTTTTGAGTTTGGTCATAATTTCGTC
>NZ_JSWH01000153.1:0-231 GCF_000803325.1 Chrysanthemum yellows phytoplasma | reverse complement strand
TCATCAATAAACAAACAGGAAAAAAAACAGGAAAAAGAACTGGTAAAAACTTAAAAATACCCGCAAAAACGGTTGTTAGTTTTAAAATGTCAAAACCAATCAAAGATGAAGTCAAAAAACTTCAATTAAAATAAAAGGAGAAATAATATGAGCGATGCAATGACCGAAGCATACCGAGGAACTTACTTTAAAGACCGTTCAACCACCAAAAACCACAAAGGTAAATGGATA
>NZ_JSWH01000152.1:0-306 GCF_000803325.1 Chrysanthemum yellows phytoplasma | reverse complement strand
CAAATTGAAGATTTAAAAGATAATGCAATTAGAAAACTAAACCCAAATATAAAACCTAATGATTTATTAGATGAATTTCAAATAAAAGAATTAAACGAAAAAGAACAAAAAGAGGAGATTTATAAAGATTTAAAAATAGATTTAGATAAAGATTTTTAATCTTTTTATGTGTATTTTATTTTACATTAAATAAATAAAAATCGTATTCCGCGGAATGTTAATTTTAATCAATTCATCAATTTTATAATACCTCTAAAACGCCTTATTTTATATCTATATGACATTTCAAATTAAATTAAGTATAAA
>NZ_JSWH01000151.1:0-236 GCF_000803325.1 Chrysanthemum yellows phytoplasma | reverse complement strand
TCTTCAGTTGTTAATTTATCAACTTCTTTTTCTATTTTTCTAAAAATAGCATTATAGGTTTCTTGTTCTTGTTGAAGATTGGCTTTAGATGTTAAAGTAGGTTTATTTTGGTTATCAGTTTTAAGTGGAGTTATTCTTGTTTTTTTAATCATTTTATTATTAGCTATGAATAAAACCCAACTTAAAACTGATAACCAAAATAAACCTACTTTAACATCTAAAGCCAATCTTCAACA
>NZ_JSWH01000150.1:0-245 GCF_000803325.1 Chrysanthemum yellows phytoplasma | reverse complement strand
CATAAAAAATACGTTCGTCAAAATCAAAAAGAAGAACGTAAACAATTAATTTATGATGAAATATTTAGATTAAAAGAACAATATTATCATGATGATAAATTAACTTTAAATCAAGTTAAAAAATCTCTTAATGATTTTATAATTAATCTAGATCGTGATTTTTATTTAGAACAAATAGATTTAATTGAAAAAATCCTAAATAAAAGATTTACTAAAAAAAAAGAAGAGTTAGAAGATGAAGAAGA
>NZ_JSWH01000149.1:0-645 GCF_000803325.1 Chrysanthemum yellows phytoplasma | reverse complement strand
CCAAGATTTTTTTAATATTCAAAAATTTAATACTAATATCCAAACTGTGGAAATCTTAAAATGTTTTTTTAACAAAGATACCTTTAATCTTTCTATTAACGAATATATGAAAACCAATTACCAACAATTAAACCATTATTTTAACCAAAATAACATCAACTCTCAAAGTCAAAAAGTAATCCGTGTTAAAATCAATGAATATCTTATTTTACTCTATTTTCAAAACCAAGGAATCATTCATTTATATCCTCAAGCTTATTTATTCTTCATCCCCGACATTAAATTTGATTTAGTGTTATTTACGAAAAATAAACGGATTATCGCTTTTAATTTTAAAACATGTCTTCGTGATCGCTATAAACAAGCCATGGTAGAAGGGCAAAAATTAAAAAAACTCGATACTCGTTTTGAATTTTATTTATTAACCAACAACGAACCAGAAACTCAAAGACTAAACAATAAAATCAATCAAGGAAAAGTACAAGGTATTAATAAAGTAATTAACTTATTTTCCAATGCAGCCAATAATTTCTTACAAAACTTAATTACCACCAAATTCATCCCTTTTTCTAATATCAATATAATTAAAAAATAAAAAAAGGAGTTAATATAAAATGTTAACCAGTGAACAAAAAGCGTTAAAAC
>NZ_JSWH01000148.1:0-246 GCF_000803325.1 Chrysanthemum yellows phytoplasma | reverse complement strand
CCTTTTGTGGATTGGTTGAGTCCTTTAAAAGTTTCCGATAAGCGATAATATTCTTCTTGAATTTTTTGTTTTGATTGATTATCGGTGTCAAAAAATTCAGGATGACAAGAAGCCATTTGATTTAAAGTTAACAAAGTCTTATCGGAGGGATGAGGTATAAAGGACATAAATTTCCTTAATTTATCAAAGATTTCTTGGTAGTATAGATGTTTATGATAAGGATCCTGGTTTTCAAAAGAAGGACTA
>NZ_JSWH01000147.1:0-822 GCF_000803325.1 Chrysanthemum yellows phytoplasma | reverse complement strand
GGAAAATCACCCAACAACAATCTTACAAGCACCACCTATTCAACAACAACCAAACAATGAATTACCAACTATAGTTAATCCAATTCAAGCAGAAACAAATCAAGAAGAGACAAATCAAGAAGAAAGTAAAACTGGTAACCTTAACAATCCCTGATCATGGTTCAGTTGAATCAACAACTGAACCTATCTTATTGCAACAAGAACAACTCCAACAAACACCACCACTTGGTGAGGAATTAAAAGAAACTAACCAAACAACGGAAACGCAACAACTAACTCCTGAAGAAATCATCAAAGCCAAAAACTTATTAGAAATTCAACTCCAACAAGAAAAAATTAATAGTTTAGCTTTAGAAACTCAAAAAGCTAATTTAGAACATGATTTAACTCAAAAACAAGAAGAATTAGAAAATAATCAAAAACTATCTCAACAAGCCAAAATCCAAGCACTCCAAAAAGAAATCAATCAACAAACTGACAAAATCCGTTCTAAAGAAAACGAAATCTTTACCCAAGATCAAAAAATTAATCAATTAGAAACTGACCTTCATCAAGAAAAAAAGATCAACACTGAAAAAGAAAAACAAATTAATGAATTAATCAATCAAATCAACGAACAAAACCAAATGACCGAACAACTCCAAAACCAACTCCAAGAACAAAAAACCTTAATTGAAACTAAAAACAAAGAATTAATAAATAATCAAGCTTTATCTGAACAAGAAAAACAAGCACTCCAACAGGAAATCAATCAATTGACTACTAATTTTCAACAAAAAGAAAAAGAATATCAAGCAACTATCTACCAAAAAGACCAAGAAA
>NZ_JSWH01000146.1:0-767 GCF_000803325.1 Chrysanthemum yellows phytoplasma | reverse complement strand
AAATTAAACTATTCAACTCCATCTCAATATATTCAAAATCTGAGATAAGTTTTAGTTGAATTAATATAAAATAATATAACCTTGAAAAAGGTTACTTTAGTACGCTTTTTTATCCCATCAAATGATGACTTTTAAAGAAAATGAGCTTTTTATTCATTTTGTTGACGACTTTTTAACTTTTTTTACCTAACTATATAGTGTAAGGATAAAATATTTAAAAAAATATCTTTTGAAACTAAAGAATTATCAAAAAAAGTTTAGACACTTTTTTAAACGAAAAAAATATTTCTTTAGTTTGAAAAGATAGGAAATTATCTATTAATTTTTTAGTCTTAAAGAGTCATTTTAAAATAAAAAGTTGTATGAAAAAACGGAACAGCTCATAGTCTTAAAGAATTTTTAAAAAGTAAAAAGTGTCTAAAGTTTTGGAACACTTCAAGTTCTTCGTTTATTTCGAAAAGGTCTTGAATATCTAGTTCTATTTCAAAATAAGTGTCCGAATAAGGATTTTTAGATGGTAAAAGGTTAAATAATTTATTGATTTTTATGTTGTTTTTATCAATTATCGTTTTTAAGAGTTTTATTTGTAATTTATGACGTTTGATAAATATATCGGTTTGTGATAAAAAAGTTAATGAGTTTTCCATTTATTTTACCTTCTTTTAAATATTTATATATTCATGTGTTTTTGATATTTAATATTTTAATTATTTGTTTTAAAATCTTATTTTTAGGTTGTGTAGCATTAATTAAAAAATAATTACAAT
>NZ_JSWH01000145.1:0-449 GCF_000803325.1 Chrysanthemum yellows phytoplasma | reverse complement strand
TTTTTTAATATTTTATCTTATATTTACCCTAGTATTAATTTCTAATCCCTTTATTTTAAGTCTAAAAGTATTCAAAGACGAGCAGAGCGAACTAGGCGGCCAGCCGAAGTACAACCAAATTAACTCTTACCCTCCTCCTATAAAGTCCCCTTTGGGGATTTAGGGGTTGGTTTTTTTTATATCCAAATTCGCTAGTTTTTACGTTAGGGGGGGGGTAACTCTATAATATAGACCAAATGTGTGTACTTTTAGAAAATATTTTTTTACTCTTTTTTTATTTTACTTTTTTATTAGGTATTTACTAACTTATATGCGCGTGGGAGATAACATTGCCCCACGCGTATCTCTATATTTTAGTTCATTTTAGGGGGTACTCACATTTCAATGTGAATTATTTTTTATCAATGTGAGTTATTTTAAAATAATTAATACGAAACAACCGCCTTTGC
>NZ_JSWH01000144.1:0-1517 GCF_000803325.1 Chrysanthemum yellows phytoplasma | reverse complement strand
TCGCCTACAATATTCCAGGAGGGCCGTATAGTAGGTACCCTTTGGGTTTGATTTTGTCATAGTTAACTAAATCGTTGTTATCATCTTTTAAATAATAAATTAAATCTTCTAATTCTTCTTTTTCCCTTTCCATTCCGTATACATCTTTGAATGTGACTTTCTTTTTTTCAAGTTTTGGGGTGTTTGGGTTTTGGATGATTTCAATTTCGTTTTTTAGTTGTTTAATTTGTTTTTCGAATTGGATTAATTGTCCGTCTAAGAATAAATCATAACTTTTTAGGTTTTGGATTTCTTGGGGGTCATCTTGGTGTTGGGTGATTAGTTCTTTTATTTGTTCTTTGTTTGCGTTATTGTAATTAATTGATTGTTGCAAGGTGTTTATTTTTTGATAAATATCTTTGAAGTTGGTGGTTTTATCTATTTCTAATTTAGTTGTTTGGATTTTGTTTTGATTAGTTAATTGTGATTGTGTGTTTTCTACTCGTTTTTTAGTTTGGGATTTGGTTTCGTCATTGATTTTATCTCGTTTTTGGGTTGTTTTGGTTATTTCTTGATTTATTGCGTTTATATCATTTTCTAATTTTGTTTTTTCATCATTAGTTAAGTTTGTTTGTTTGTTATTTAATTGGTTGGTTTTTTCTTCTAATTGGTTTTTCAGGGTATTTATTTCTTGATTTAAAGTGTTGATTTTTGCTAAATTAGAATTAATTTGTTGAGATAAAATGTTGTCTTCTTCTTTTATTTTTTTTGATTTTTCTATATTTTTTTGGTTGAATAATTCTAATTCTTGTAAACGAGTTTGGATTTCACTAAGTGCTTCTTTTTCTTTGGGGTTTAGTTCTTTGTTATTTTGTTTTGCCTCTTCGTGGTGGTGTGTGTGAGTGTTTGGTGGTGTATTTTGGTTATTGTTGGTTGTGAATGGTGATTTGGTTAATCCGATAATAAATAAAACAATAAGGATTAAAACAAATATTGATAAAAAACTAAGATATATTTTTGTTAATGTTTTCATGTTTTCTCCTTTCGTGTGAATTGGTACAAAAAAAAGACTCTCGTGGTGAGAGTCTTGGTTGTTATTTATTTTCCAGGGGTTGGATGGTTGGTTTTTGGATGATTTGGGTTGTTTGTTTGTGAGTGGGGTTTTTGTTGGTTTTGAGTTGATTGTGGGGTTTGGGGTTTGGGTTGGCTATTGTTTGTATTGTTTGGTTTTGGGGTTGGTAATTCTTGTATTCTTCTTTTGAACGGATGAGTGTCGTTAGGGTTGAATAGTTGAAGAAAACTAAAAAATAGATGTTTAAATATAAAACATAAAACGGTAACAAAAACTGCGCCCGTCATGAAGCCAATAGTAAAATTTGAATCAGTCATTTTCATTGTCCTTTCCGATTGAGGTGTTGTTGTGTTTTTGGGATTTTAACAATCTTTTTCTTTCTTTTTTAGATTGCCAAATGGCTACTTTATGTTTTTGTTGTTCTATTTGAGATAATGTTTTTTCTTGTGCAGTTTTTATTTGTTCT
>NZ_JSWH01000143.1:0-307 GCF_000803325.1 Chrysanthemum yellows phytoplasma | reverse complement strand
CTAAATAAAAAAAGACTCTAATTAAAGAGTCTTTTTGGGTTTTAAATTTAATTTTTTTGGTACGCCATTGAATGGTTCCGTCTTTTTTAATAGTTTTGATTTTGCCGTTGCTATAATGGATATATAAATTGCCGTTTTGACATTTTTTCTTAATTATTATTGCCATTTTATATTTCTCCGATTTTTTTGATAATGTATTGTTGATTAAATTTAGCATCTTTATAATTCATATTATTTAAGATAATTTTAGTTCCTAGGTTTGGTTTTTTCAAAAATTCATAATATCCTTTTTCTACTTGTTGAAAAT
>NZ_JSWH01000142.1:0-342 GCF_000803325.1 Chrysanthemum yellows phytoplasma | reverse complement strand
TTTCTTAACATAACTTTTAGTTTTAAAATCTAAATTAAAAGGGGGGTTGGTTATTACCAAAGATATTTTTTGTTTCTTTAAATCTTTTTGGCTTAATTCTAAAAAATTTTTATGAATTAAATCAGGAAAGGAGGTTTTTTCTACATCGACCCCCAAAACATCAAAACCTTTTTCTTGCCA
Source organism: Chrysanthemum yellows phytoplasma (assembly GCF_000803325.1). Classification (NCBI taxonomy): domain Bacteria; kingdom Bacillati; phylum Mycoplasmatota; class Mollicutes; order Acholeplasmatales; family Acholeplasmataceae; genus Candidatus Phytoplasma; species Chrysanthemum yellows phytoplasma. The sequence goes on along the minus strand of NZ_JSWH01000142.1, from coordinate 162 downwards.
AGGTAATAACAAAGAACCTTCACCAACGCAGGGATCAAAAATCAAACCGCATTTAATTTGAGGTGATAAAATATCATATAAAAATTGCGATACCCAACTAGGAGTATAAATAGTAGATTTTTTTTCATTTTTAAAAAAATTATTTCTATCAACTCGATACAT
>NZ_JSWH01000141.1:0-520 GCF_000803325.1 Chrysanthemum yellows phytoplasma | reverse complement strand
AACTGGTAAGAGAATTAAAAGAACTTATTATCTAGATGATGGCAAAACAATTAAAAACATTGATGAATATGATAAAAATACTGGTAAGAAAGTTAAAGAAACTCAATATGATGAGTATGAAAAAATTTTGTATATAGAAGAATATGAAAAAGAAACTGGTAAGAGAATTAAAGAAACTCATTATCTAGATGATGGTAAAACAATTGAAAAAATTATTGAATGTGATAAAAATACTGGTAATGTAATTAAAGTAATTAAAGAAACTCATTTATAATTCTGATGGTAAAGAGATTAATTAAAATGATTAATTAAAATGATTAATAAAAGCATTAATTAAAAAAACTTTTTACAACCCAGACGGAACTGAAAAAAAAGTAAAGCATTTTAATTAATCATGAATAAAAAGAGAAATTAAGTAAAAGCCCCCGCATTTAAAGACGAGCAGAGCGAACTAGGCGTCCAGCCGAAGTATACTTAGATTAACTATTACACCCCTCCTATAAAGTCCCCTTTGGGGATT
>NZ_JSWH01000140.1:0-602 GCF_000803325.1 Chrysanthemum yellows phytoplasma | reverse complement strand
AAGAATAAAATTCATCTTCATTAGATCTAATTCCACTATCAAAAAAAACAAATAATAAATTATTAGGAGGTTCTTTAATACGCCAGCAAAGATCATTTTTATTATTGGTGGAGCTATTATAACAAGGATAATCTAAAGTTAAATAACTAAATATTTGATCAATATTTTTATTTATAACATGAGACACAATATCTTCTTTTTTTTGAATCCAAATATTATGAATCTTCATATTTAGATTGCATATTTTTTTATTTTCTATTGCCATCACTGGATGATGATTAACCAAAAACAACAATCCTAAGCTAATAAAGAATAAATTTATTCTACTAAATTGATTTTTTAAATTTAACATTAATTAAAATCTCCTTTAATTTTTATTTTTACCAACCATTAGGATGGTTTTTGTTCATTTCTGCTTCTTCAACTTTATCATTGTTATGTTTATCTTTAAAAATGGATAAAGTTTTGCGGACAGGGTTGAAGTGGAGGTGGAAGTTAGTTAGTTCGAAGTTGGAATCGGAAACACGAGCGCGACCAAGGTAGTAGTCTTTGTCGTCATCTAAGAAGTGTTTAGGGCCTTGGTATTTAAGGATTAAACAGTT
>NZ_JSWH01000139.1:0-642 GCF_000803325.1 Chrysanthemum yellows phytoplasma | reverse complement strand
TTATATCCATCAAGTGAGGCAGAAAACATTTGAACTTCATCATCCGTAAAGATTGTATCAGGGAAGTTTAATTTAGTTGTTTTTTCAAAGAAACTGCGTGCTAGTGGTTCAGTTTTATTGCCGTGTTCAGTGTATTTATTGCTTGTGAAAGTAGTTCCAAAGAGTTTATCATGGACTAATTGTTCTAAGGTTCGGAATTTATCATTTCCAGTGATACTACCTATTTCTGATGCATTAATGTATTTTTGTCGATGTTGGTACCATTGCGAGGTTCTTTGGTTTAGATTGGTTATTTGCATTTTATTGCTCCTTTATTCTAAATTTAGTTATAAAAAAAGACCTTCAATTTGAAGGTCTTAGTTGTATTTTATTTTACTGATTTTTTTAAATCAAAATATTGGCCTTTAAAACGTTTTAAAAATATAGTTTGATATCAACTTCAAATAATTATTTTAAACGTCTTTAAGGGTCAAAATAATGCGTTTAAATGGCATTAGGGTTTTTATAAATTGTGTTTTTAAATGCTTCTTGATCTCGATTTAGTTTTTTCTTCTGGTGATTTAGTATTGAATTTCTTAGTATAAAGGGTGAGGTATTGTTTGACTGGATTGAAGTGGAGGTAATAGGTTTTGCATTTAATAT
>NZ_JSWH01000138.1:0-785 GCF_000803325.1 Chrysanthemum yellows phytoplasma | reverse complement strand
AACAAGGCCAATGGGAAAAGTTAAACCTTTATTGCCAAATAATCAACCCCAAAAATTTACTTGACCCCAAAAATACAAAAATATTTACAGCTTTAAAATATTTATTTTTAGAAAAACAAATATCTCATCCGTGGGACAAACCCACTACAAAACCCATTATTATCAAAGAGTTATTAACATATTTACAAACTAATTTCCCCCAAGATAATTTTACTTTAGATTCTTTAAATTATTTAAATGATGATTTTAATAACCAAAATAATACTCATTTTTTAGACAATCTAAAACATACCTACACCCAAGAAAAACTATTTCAACAATTAATAAAAATCATTAGCCCAACATACGAAAACCAAGACCCTTACCACAAAAATTTATATTACCAAGAAATATTTGATAAATTAAGAAATTTTATCTCTTCAATCCCCCACAAAAACGATAAAACACACTTTACTTTAAACCAAATGGCCTCTTTACATCCTGAATTTTTTGATACCGATCAACAATCAAAACAAAAAATCCAAGAAGAATATTACCGTTTATCAGAAACTTTTAAAGGACTCAACCAATCCACAAAAGGATTCAAAAAAGGCCAAATCATAACTATTGGGGGGTATACTGGATTAGGTAAAACAACTTTTGTCTATAATCTTCTTTTAGATATAGCAAAAACCAAACACAAAGAAATATCTCATTATCCTCATATTTTGGTATTTTCTTATGAAATGACCTTAGAAGAAAATTTAAATCGTTTATTAGCCCACCAAACTCAAATTCCTCTAGAT
>NZ_JSWH01000137.1:0-514 GCF_000803325.1 Chrysanthemum yellows phytoplasma | reverse complement strand
TTTTTTTAAATATTTTAGTACAACATCACTAACTCTACATTAATATTATAGAACATAATATTTATTCTGTTGAAATAGAAAAAGTATTTAAATGTACAACTAACACTTTGAAAGGAATGGGAAGAACAATGAAATGTGTTTTTATCACTGGTATGAGTGGTTCAGGTAAAACTACTCTTGCCAAAAAAAACAGCCAAAGATAAAAATTATCAAACTTATATTTCATCTGGTAGTAATGATGTTTGAGAAGATTTTCGTTCTAATTGTTTAGGTTTATCGGATTTATTAAAAATGTTAGATAATAATGCTTCAACTTCTGTTAAGTCTCATTATAAAAATAAAGTTTTAGAATGTAAATTAATTATTATTACTACTGTTAAAAGTATTGATGATTTTCTTTTGAGGATATTTTAAAAAAGATGAAAGCATTATTCAATTAAAACGTCGTTGTACTTATCATATTAGTTTAAATTCAAAATATATTTCTTATATTGTTTGGAATCTAATTAAAATG
>NZ_JSWH01000136.1:0-1492 GCF_000803325.1 Chrysanthemum yellows phytoplasma | reverse complement strand
TTAATACTTGGTTAACTAAGTTAAACAACAACCTTAAAACTATAAGTGATTATTTCTTTACTTATCAAAACCAATGGCTTAATTTAGGTTTATTAACGATTATTTTATTATTTCTTCCTCATTTTTTATATCTAATTGATTTTCTTTTTAAATGTCTTTATCACCTTTTTCGTTTCTTTTATTATTTAGGAAAATATCTTTTATTATTATTAAAGAAAATATTTAAGAAAGAATGATTATTATGAGAATTAAAAACTTAAATCAACGCACCAAATTATGGTACCAACACCGAAAAAAATATATCAACGCTTCTGAAATCGCTTCCATTACAGGGTTAGATCCCTTTCGTTCCATGGAACAATTAGTTCATGATAAACTCTTTGGCACCACTTTTACCGCTAATCAATATACCCTTCATGGACAAAAAATGGAACCCATCGCGCGACAATTTTTCATGCAAAAAACCAATTTAACTTTTGAAGACGCCATTTTCACTGATGATCAAGTTAACCTTTTTTCCGCTTCTTTAGACGGATACAATGAAAAACATCGAGCTGTTTTAGAAATTAAATGTCCTTTTGTTAATGAAAAACAAGAAGTTTCATCCACTTGGACTAGTTTTTTAACCAATCCTCAACTCGAAAATATTCCTCAATACTACTGGGCCCAAGTTCAATGTCAACTCTATTGTTCTCAAGCGAACTTCGCTTACTTTTTAGTTTATTTTAACGACCAAAACTATCATGTTGTTCGGATTTATCCTGATCAAACCTTTATAACGAAAATGATTCAAGATAGTGAAAAATACTTAACCCTTTTCACCAAAGCCAAAGAAGAATTAGAAAAAACTACTTATTTAAAACAATTAAAGAAAATCAAATAATTAATTAATTAATACTTTTAGACCTTTAAAACGAAGGTCTTTTTTTTATGCAAAAATTAAAAATAAAAGGAGAATTAAAATGAAATTAATCGTTTTTGAAGGACTTGACGGGAGTGGAAAAACTTCTCTTATTCACGCCCTTCAACCCCAATTAAAAATCCCTCATCAACTTTATCAAGGATTAGGAAGTAGCTCTATTGGAAAGAAAATTAGAAATTTATTTTTAAATTTTCAACAAGTAGATTATCTCACTCGTTTTTATTTAAGTCTTTCGAATATGACTCAAATCCAAGTGGAATTAATTTCTCCCCAATTAAAAAATCATCAATTAATCATCTTAGACCGTTGGTTACCATCTACTTATGCTTATCAATTATTCCCCTTTTTCAAGGAAAAGAAACAACTTTTAACTTTAAAAAAGATCTTTAAGCTGAATCATGAAACTATTTTAAAAAAACCCGATTTATTAATTTATTTAGATATTAACCCTCTCATCGGAAGAAATAGAAAGAATAAACAAAAAAACCATCAAAGGGATCTGATTGAAAGACAATCATTAACTTATTTTCAAACTGTTCACCAAGGATACGATCATTATTTAACTCATTA
>NZ_JSWH01000135.1:0-818 GCF_000803325.1 Chrysanthemum yellows phytoplasma | reverse complement strand
TTTTTTATTCATATTTTTTTCTCCTTTTGGTTTATAAAAAAAGTCCATTTTGGGGACTTAATTTTTTAAATATTATTTAGTTTTGTTGTCTAAAAAGATGACGTTTTGGATAATTACTTTGGTGGTGGTTCGCGTTTTACCTTCGTTTGTGGTATATTTTTGGATGGATAATGCGCCTTCTGCATATATTTTTGAACCTTTATTTAAATATGTACTCATGTTTTCAGCTTGATTTCTAAAAACGACACAAGGGATGTATTGCACTTTATCTTTATTGTTAATTGCTAAATTGAAATCTATTTTAGGGATTTGTTCGTTGTTGCTATTGATATATTGTTTTTCTAGGTTATGAGCGATATTACCGATTAATTGGACTTTATTTAACATTTTTTTTCTCCTTATTTTTATAATTTGGGTTTAGTTTTTTGATGGCGTCTTTTTTTAAGTTTTCTATTTGTTTTAAAGTTAAATTTAGTTTTTGGGCGATGGCATGATTGGTTAGGGGTTGTTGATTAGGTTCGTTGTTGTTTTCTAGTGAGATACCAAAACTTAAACAAATAACATTGAATTCATTTTTGCTTAGTTTAGTTTTTAGTTTTTTTATTAATAATTCATGTTTTACTTGTTTTAGCCATAATTGATGTGGATTAAGGATTTTATCCCAATTAGGTTGTTTGTATTGTTCTTCTTTAAAACTGATATTGTTTGGTTTGGTTGTTTTTTGGGGGATTGAAGGTGAATGGCTTTTTCTTATTAGTTCGCTGATTGCTGATTTTATTGTTGGTGTTGCATAGGCGATAAAGTCATAGCCTAAATCT
>NZ_JSWH01000134.1:0-739 GCF_000803325.1 Chrysanthemum yellows phytoplasma | reverse complement strand
TATAGGAGGGGTGTAATAGGTAATCTAAGTATACTTCGGCTGGACGCCTAGTTCGCTCTGCTCGTCTTTGAATACTTTTATACTTAATATAATTAATTGTTTTACCTGTTTGAGGGTCATATTCATTAATAAAATTAATTGTTTTGCCATCAGATACAAATGTTATTTCTTTAATTATTTAAATTAAATCCAGCATCTGTTAATTCTTTTGCTGTAAAGCGAACTTCTCTTAATTCTTTTGCACTAAATCCTGCTTCTTTTGCTTGTTGCAAACTATATCCTACATCTTTTAAATCTTTTAATTTATATCCTGCATCTTTTAATTGTTTTAAAGTATATATAACTTTTTCTAAAGGTTCTAAACTTAAATTAGCATCACTTAATCCTTTTTGAGTATATACTACATCTTTTAAATATTTTTCACTATATCCTGCTTCTTTTAATTGTTGTAAAGTATATATAACTTTTTTTAAAGGTTCTAAACTTAAATGAGCATCACTTAATACTTTTTGAGTATATACTACATCTTTTAAATGATAACCAGAATCTGCTAATTCTTTATCAGTAATTCCTACATCTTTTAATTCTTTTGCTGTAAAGCCAACTTCTCTTAATTGGAAAACATTAGCAGATAATTTCTTAAAATCCGAAATATTTTGATAAAGTTTAGTTTTAAAAAATTTAACTTTACCATTTTTATCTATTTCTTTAAACTTTTCTTCATTATCATCAAATTCTT
>NZ_JSWH01000133.1:0-845 GCF_000803325.1 Chrysanthemum yellows phytoplasma | reverse complement strand
GGGTTGGTTCGTTAAAATACCAAATTATTCCTGTATAAATAGCTGTTGCAATTAATATTGTTAAACCTATGCAAGGTCCTATAACTGGTATTCCAAGACAAGATAAACCCAAAATGAGGCCAAATGCAATAATAATACTATTAAATATGTAAGGAATTAGTTTCAAAGGAAATCCTAACCATTCTAAAAAATTCTTACCGCGTTCATTTATATAATGAGCCAAATCTTTGGTTTTTTCCCAAGCAGCTTTAGCCATTGGTCCAATTTTAGCTGCTGATTCAGGGAAGAATTTAGAAATGATAAGCCATAACGCCCCTCCAATTAGTGTGATTAGTAATAAAGTAAGGATTGGTTTTGTTATTTTTTTGATTATTTTTACAAACCAATTATCTTGCTTTTGTTGGGTTTCAACAATTATTTTTGGGAGTTTTGGATTGTTTTTGTTAATTTGTTTTGAAGGTTTTTTGATTATAGGTGATTTTGTAATTGTTTTTATTTGAGGTTGATTTATTTTTAATTTTTTTATAGGTATTTTGGTTGGTTTTTGAGTTGGTGGTTGTTTAATAAGGGATTTTGTTTTGGTTTTTTTTACATTGGGTTTATTTGGTGGTTTTGGTTGGGTTTTTTGGTGATAATTATTTTTTTAGCCATATGATTTTACTCGCTTTCTTGATTGGATTTATTTTGATTTATTATCATTTCTTCTAATTTATCTATTTTTTCATTAATTTTTTTAAAATTACTTTGGGTTTCTTGTTGGAATTCGTCCATTTCCTTTTCAATAAGGTTAATTTTTTCTTTTAAATGATTGTTTTGAAGGTTAATATGTTTTTCTAAATTATTAT
>NZ_JSWH01000132.1:0-354 GCF_000803325.1 Chrysanthemum yellows phytoplasma | reverse complement strand
GTTTTAGAGCTTTCCATGCATCTATTACTTCGTTAACAACCAAACCAGTAGCTGCACCTACAACCATGCCTGCGGGGCCACCTAAGGCGCCTATCGTAGTTGTTGTTTTGATGATATTTGTTTTGTTTTTCCATTCTTTGTTTTGGGTTTCTAGTTCTTCTTTTTTGGTGGTTAATTTTTGGGATTCGGTTTCTAAATCAAAGATTTGTTTGTCTAATTTCTCTTTCATTGTTGTGTGGGCTTTTTTTGCTAATGTTAATTCATTGTTTAATTTATCAATTTGATGTTGTAATTCTTTGTTGGTTTCACCTAATCCACTATTGGCTGATTCTAACCCTTTAATTGTTCCTTCTA
>NZ_JSWH01000131.1:0-830 GCF_000803325.1 Chrysanthemum yellows phytoplasma | reverse complement strand
TCTTTTTGTTGGATAATGGTTTGTAATTGAGTTTCGTTGGTTTCTAAGGTATTTATTTTTCCTTTTAACTCTTTTATTTGTGATTGTTTTGTATTTAATTGTTTAACCAAAACTTCATCAGCATTATTGTTTTTAACTAATTCATCTTGTATTTCTTGCATTTCTTTTTCAAGTTTTTCGTTTTCGATTTTAGATGTGTTTAGTTCTTGTTGGATTTTGTTTAAATCGTTAGTATATTTTTCTTTAAGGTTTTTGTTTTCTAATTTCAAAGTATCTATTTCGTTTTTAAAACCTTGTTCTTTAATTTCTAATTGTTGCATTTCATTTTTTAATGTTTTGATGTGGGTTTCTTTATTGTTTAGTTCTTGTTGTAGAGTGTCATCAGGTTTTTGGTTGATAATTAAATCAGTGCATTCTTGTTGATATTTATTTAATTCTTGTTGTTTGTTTGTTAATTTTTGTGTAATTTCAGATAATTCATTAGTTTTTTTTTCTAATAGGGATTTATAATTATTGAGTTTAGTTGGTGGAGGAGTTTCGCTTACGTTATGACTAAATTGAAACATCCAATATGGTGGATAATTTGTGGAATTGTATATTTGGTGCATTACATTTAGGTCTTTGTCTTTTATGTAGAAAAAATCATTCCAAAAATCAAATTGAATATAGTAATACTTGACATTGTTAATTTTTATTTCTAGGCTATTTATTGTTTGTTTATTTTCGTTGTTTGGGGGTTGGTTAAGTTTAAATGGTTTTAATTCAACTGTAAAAGGCTCTGTAGAATAATATATTTTTCGGTCAATAACTTTTTTGACATTTTTTAAATC
>NZ_JSWH01000130.1:0-1314 GCF_000803325.1 Chrysanthemum yellows phytoplasma | reverse complement strand
GGAAGTATTTTTAATATGGCATTATTTCAAAAATTAACTATTATAGGATTTTTATTTCTTCTTTTTGTTGTTATAATTCCTTTGTGTATTTAATTTTTATCAAACTCAACAAAATAAAAATAGAATTACAAAAACCAATTTAAAATCAACAATATTTTTTTATTATATTAAATTAATTTTGAGCGCAGTGGTAATTGGAATAATTACTTTCATTTGGTATATAAAAGTCAATACAGCAAACCAAAGTGATTCAAACACAATTAAAACCCCCAAAATAGAAACAAATGATGAATGGTTTCAAAGCAAAAATAAGCAAAAAGAAAGTGAAAGTTATTACGATTCATACAGAATTGATTATAGCGAAAAAAACAAAGAAGTAATACAAACACTAAAAGCAAGTGAAATAACTCATCTTGAAATGGTTGGCTCCGATGGTTCTAAAACTAAAATCGAAGGAACACCAATGATTAAAAGAACCTACACATTCTATGGGCTAAACGGACTAGGTAAAGGAAAACACCAAGAATACGAACCAACTGACCTCGCCACATTCTGCAAAAACCCATTCAATGAATGGAACGAACCCCTCCCCTACCACCCTGGCTCCGATTTCAATTATTTCCACACAAACTACAAAAACAAAGACTCACAATTTGATGGGGGCAATCGTGTTAGTGTAGACCACTCAAATCACTACATAGAACTCAACTACGAAGGCCCCAAATACCTTCTAGAAGAAGATAAAGACTTTTTCATGGATGAAGTTAATTGTCCTACAAACAAAAAAGACGAAGATAATCATATTAAATGCAAAACCTACTACCTCCACTTCAACCCTAAACAAGGCTACATAACACTATATACACAAAAATTTAATAAAAAAGAAAATAAATAAAAAAACTAGAAAAGAGAAAAAATGTTAATTTTTAGATTAAAAAAACAATTATATTTATTACCAATAGCTTTATTTATTTAGGATTATTTTTATTCACTAATAATCATCAAGTTATGGCGATGGATAATAAAAAACATTATATAAAAAATAAAAAAACATCAACAGATATAAAAAAAGAATTATTTAATCTTTTAACAAACAAAAAAGAATTAGAAGATAAAATTCATTATTTTAGAAACAAAAAACAAGTAAATCTTTATGAAAGAGATATAGTTTTAAAATTAGAAATAGAACATAATGAACTTAAATCAAAAATATCAGAAATTTACAAAAATAATTCTAAAATGTCAAAAGTAACCTTCAATTTGAAACCATTAATTAAAATCATAGAAGATTAATTATAACTAATTTTATTAATA
>NZ_JSWH01000129.1:0-851 GCF_000803325.1 Chrysanthemum yellows phytoplasma | reverse complement strand
TCCTAGGTGAGATTCATTATTTCGGTTAGTGGTTAATAAATAATGATAATAATCTCTAATTTGGTTAAATAAAGGTGATATTTCTTTAAATAATTGTGTTTTTGTAGCGTTAATTTCTTTTTCATCAATTGGGTTGTTGATTTTATTGTGGTGGAATTGATATTTAAAAGGTTCGCAAGAAATATTAGGGGTTAAATTTTGTTGCTCGATTAAGATTTTAAATTCTTGAGTTTTCATAAAGTTATTGATTTTTTCAAGAGCGTTATTGAAGGTTTTAATTCCTCTTATTTCCATATAAACATCAATAATATCGTAATCTTTACAACATTTCCAACAATGAATTTTATTATCTGAAGTTAAATGGCAACAAGTTGGGTTTTGTCCTTGATGGATGGGACAAGGGAAACGATATTTGGGATTGAATTTTGGTGGTATTGCCCTGTTCCAAAAGTTTAGACACTTTTGGAACAGTTCACTGAAACCGAATCATCCTCATCAGATTGCACACAAACAGGACCCATTCCTACAAAAATACCTCCTTTAAGAGCATTAGGATTGGAATGTTTCTTAGCAAAAACTTTAATATGCAACCACAATAACAAAAAAATACAAACAGCTACCAAAAAATAATTAAAATACCAAAATACCTTATTTTTAATTAAATATTGCTTTACTTTCGACAAAAAAGATTTTACCTTATTAAAAAAATTAATACAAATATCACTAATATCGCTAATCATAAGTCAAGTTAATTATCTCCTTTTATACGGTTTTATATGTTTTTTTATGTTTTGAAAATATCTTTATATTTTTAAATATACAATCATTTTAAATAACTATTAATAATTTTC
>NZ_JSWH01000128.1:0-3039 GCF_000803325.1 Chrysanthemum yellows phytoplasma | reverse complement strand
CTCATAAGGAGTATCTTTCATATATTCGTTTTCTTTTTTAAGTTTTTTATTTTCATTATGTAAATCCTTCACCGCAAAATAAATTAGGTTATTATCTAGCCACTACTTTAAGCGTCATCGGGATTTGTTTGGGAATTGGGAAAGTAGGTAATTGGTTAAAAAGCGGGAAGAAAAAGACTATCAAAAAAGGAACTAAAGCCATCATTCAAAAAAAAGCTACTTCCAAAATAGCGAATGTCGGCGGTAAAATCCTTAAAATTGGTAGTAAAGCTTTATTTTGGGTTTCTTTAGCTTCAACTGCTTATGAACTTTACCAATTTTATCACGAAGAAACTAAAATCCCTAATCCACCAAAACAATTAACCCATAAAATGGAAAATCCCCCAACACCCATCTTCCAAGCACCATCTATTAAACAATCATTCAATCCAACTATTATTGAAAATGAAGAATCAACTTTAACTAATAATAATGAAGTCAAAGAAGAAACAAATCAAGAAGAAACAAATCAAGAAGAAAAAGAAACTGGTAACCTTAACAATCCCTGATAAAGGTTCAGTTGAATCAACAACTGAACCTATCTTATTGCAACAAGAACAACTCCAACAAACACCACTACTTGGTGAGGAATTAAAAGAAACTACCAAAAACACTGAAACGCAACAACTAACTCCTGAAGAAATCATCAAAGCAAAAAACTTATTAGAAATCCAACTCCAACAAGAAAAAATTAATAGTTTAACCTTAGAAACCCAAAAAGCTAATTTAGAACATGATTTAACTCAAAAACAAGAAGAATTAGAAAATAATCAAAAACTATCCGAACAAGAAAAACAAGAACTTCAAAAGGAAATCAATCAACAAACTGACAAAATACGTTCTAAAGAAAACGAAATCTTTACCCAAGATCAAAAGATTAATCAACTAGAAACTGATCTGCACCAAGAAAAAACCATCAACACCGAAAAAGAAAAACAAATTAATGAATTAATCCAACAAATTAACGAACAAAACCAAATGACCGAACAACTCCAAAACCAACTCCAAGAACAAAAAGCCTTAATCGAAACGAAAAACCAAGAATTAATCACCAATCAAGCTTTATCCGAACAAGAAAAACAAGCACTCCAAAATGAAATCAATCAATTAACTACTAATTTTCAACAAAAAGAAAAAGAATATCAAGCAACTATTTACCAAAAAGACCAAGAAATCACACACTTAAACCAAATCATCAACGAACAAGCAAATGAAATTAACCGTTTAAGCGAGGAATTAGAACAACAAATCGACAAATGGGTAAAACAAGGCCTTCACATTGAAGCACTCGAAGGAACCATTAAGGCTTTAGAAAACACTTCAGGTAAATACATCGAAGAAAACGCCGAACTCCGTCATGAAATCAACAAACTTAAAGAACAAAAAGACGAACAAAAAGCCCATGAAACAACTAAATCAACATTAAAAACCAAAAGCGAGAAATTAACACAAAAAACAGAAAAATTAAAAAAAATCGATTTAATTATCCAAGATCAAAAGCTCAGCTATAGTGCCGCAATTCAACCTTTAAAATATCGTATTAAAGAAGATGTAAGACAAAGAGTTAAAAGCGCAAAGGAAAATGTTAATAAAGTAACTTCTTGGTTCAAAAAATGGTTTTAATTAAAATTCAAAAGTCAAATGTGTTAAAATATTGGTATGTTATAAATTACCCGAAAGGAACTAATCATGTTTAATATTATTAAAAAAATCATTAAATGGTTTTTTATCATATTAGGGGTACTTCTTTTTTTATTGATTGGTTTTTTCGTTTTAACCGAAATGAACATCATTAAATTGCCAGAATTACCAAAAAAAGAAATTTCCAGCATAAAAGAAACTAATTTTGAAAACATCGAAGAATGGCATGATAATAATAACAAATGTACCATGATTAAAGCCAAATACACCTTTGATGGCCTTAATGGAATTGGTTATTATGAAAAACAACTTCAAGAAAAAAAAAGGTAGTCATAACGATATTTCAATCGCTCAAAAACGCCTCGAAAAACAAAAAGAACCTTCAAACCTCGCCAATTACATCAAAGACCGTTATCCTTTCGACCGTTGGAATAACAAAGGGCTAACTTATGAGGAAACATCCGTGAATGGATTCGAACATGCTCAATTTGATACTAAACATGACAGCTATTTACATTATTATATCAATTTCGAAAAACAATTCAAAGAAAACTCAAGTGGTAACTGTTTAATCCTTAAATACAAAGGTCCTAAACAATTCTTAGACAAAGACAAAGACTATTACCTTGGTCGCGCACGTGTTTCCAATTCTAATTTCAAATTAACTGATTTTCACCTTCACTTCAACCCAGTCCGTAAAACCTTGTCGATTTACCAAGATAAACACAATAATGATAAAGTTCAAGAAGCTGAAAATAATAAAAGAACCATCCCTGACTGGTAATAAAATTTAACAACTTTCAAATATGTTAAATTTAAAGAAATAAAAAGGAGATTTTTTTAATGTTTAAATTACAAAATCAATTTAAAATAATAAATATTTGTTTATTAGTTTTTTTAGGGTTGTTATTTATTAATAATAATTATCAAGTGATGGCAATGGGTAATAAAAATAGTAGTAATAATAGTGAAATTTCTAATGATAAAGAATATGCCTTATATGTAAAAGCAGAATTAGCAATACAAAGCGAATTAACAATTTTAAAACTTAATAACGAAAAAAAATCAGAACTTTCACATAAACAAAAATGTATTACAACAGAAATCAACAAATATAATAAAAGAAAAAACAATAATAGATTATCTGAACAACCAGAAAGTTCTATACAAAATATCAGTTCTGCAATAAATGATGATGAAAACGAATTATCAGATGATGAACTTCAACCTATGAATTTAATGAAAAGAAATTATAAATGTCCAATTGATAAATCAGAAAGTTCCAAAAAGAATGATTATAAAAAATAAAAAAGGAGATTTAATTTATGTTTAAATTACAAAATCAATTTAAAATAATAA
>NZ_JSWH01000127.1:0-1185 GCF_000803325.1 Chrysanthemum yellows phytoplasma | reverse complement strand
CCTGTTTGTTTATTGATGATGAATTTAGTTTCGGGGGTTGTGTGGGCTTTTCTAGTTTTTAAGATGAATTTACCAATTTTAGAGGATAAAACCACTTCTTCATTTGATGTGATTGCTTTAATTAGAGCATTCTCAAATGAGTTGTAAAACTCTTCGGTTTGGGTTATTGAGGTTTTATTTACCTCAGCTATTTTTTTAATTAATTCTTTTTTCGTCATAATGATTTGACTCCTTTTTTGATTTTTTTTAATTGTTTGTTTATTTTTATTGGATTTTTAAAAGTTAATAATATCTTTAACAGTTCCATCGGGGTGGTAGCCTGTTTTTTTGATTTTTTTTCCTGTTTGTGGGTCATATTCAATGATGAAGTCAATTTTTTTGCTGTTGAGGTTGTTGTAGTAGGTTTTTTTGATGATTGTACCAGTTTGAGGGTCGGATTCAATGATTAAATCAATTGTTATTCCGTCGGGGTTGTAATTGGTTTCTTTGATTATTTCACCAGTTTGAGGATCGTATTCAGTGATGTACCAAATTGTCACGCCGTCTGGGTTGTAAGTGGTTCTTTTGATTATTTGGTTGTTTTCGTTAGATTCCTCGGTTATTTTGTATCCGTTATTATCAATAATTTCTTTTATAATTTTTTTCATTTTTTTAAAATCTCCTTTTATTTTTATTGATTCCAAAAGTTAATGATTTTTTTAATAGTTCCATCATCATAGTAATATGTCTTTTTGAGTAATATGCGTGCGCTATCCTCTCCATCATATTCTTTTATATAATCAATAGTTTCGCCATCGGACTTGTAATATGTCTCTTTGATTAGTTTGTCAATATCTCTTTCGTAACTTTCTATATAATCAATAGTTTTGCCATCAGCTTGATAAAAAACTTCTTGAAACGTAAAGCTAGTATTTTTAACGGATTCAATTATACAGTCAATAGTTTTATCAGAACGATAATAAATTATTTTTTCATCATCTTTATAATAAGTTGCTTTAACTATATGGCCAGTGATTTTGTCGAATTCTTGAACGACTTTAATTCCGTAATCATCAATAAATTCTTTAATAATTGTTTTCATTTTTTTCTCCTTTTTTATAAAAAAAGTCCCTTTTGGGGACTTAATTTTTTAAATATTATTTGGTTTTGTTATCTAAAAAAATGACATTTTGAATAATTACTTTG
>NZ_JSWH01000126.1:0-1245 GCF_000803325.1 Chrysanthemum yellows phytoplasma | reverse complement strand
AATATTTCTTTAGTTTGAAAAGATATGAAATTATCTATTAATTTTTAGCCTTAAAGAACAATTTTAAAGACAAAAGTTGTCTAAAAAAATGCAACAGCGCAAATCTTTCTCCATTAAAAGTTGCTGATTTAGTTAATTGAAATAAAACATGAGTATGAATTTCTTTTTGATCCTGATGGTTTTCATTATTAGAAATGATATATGAGATTTCTTTTTTTTAGAAGCCATTAATTCTTTGATATGATTATGGATTTTATCTTTACCTAAAGGACATTTAGAATAAGTTAAAAAGATGTCTTTTGTTTTTAATTTAAATTTATTTTTTTTCATTTTAATTCTCATTTATTTTTAAATTAAGCTAATAAAGCAATAGGAGCAGCAATAGGACCTAGAGATGCAAATATAGGTGTTAGAACTAAACAGCTAATAACAACTGCACCTGTGGTTAAAGTTACGACTGCGATATCTTTAACTAATTTATTATCATCGGTATCATAATTTGAATTCCAATCAAATTGATATTGCTCTTGTTCTTGTTCTTGTTTTTCAGTTTGAGGTTTTAATTGTTGTTTTTGTTTTTTAGGTTCTTTTAACTGTTTTAAAGTTTTTAAACATTTTAAAGAATTAATTAATCCAATTATATTTTGAACTTTATTAGTATCATGGATATATTGAGTTTGATATTGAGATTGGGTTTCAAGTTTATTTTTATCTTGAATTGATTTAAATAATTTAGGTAATCTTAAACCTAAAAGGAATAAGAGCATTAAAAGAATAATGACAATGAAGATAATCCAAAAATTTAAGATTATTTTTCTTTTCTTATTCATAATTAAAGATTTTTTTCTTCTTTAACAGTTCCATCTGGGTTGTAATATGTTATTTTAATTTTAGTACCTGTTATAGGATTATATTCTATACTATAATTTAGTTTTTTACCACCATCTTTATATGTGTCTTCTTTAATTTTTTGACCTGTTTGAGAATCAAATGTTTCTATGTAAAATAGAGTTTTACCATCATCATGATAATTAATTCTTTTAATTTCTTTTTTAGTTTGAGAATCTCATATTTTAATATAATGTATATTTTTACCATCTAGACGATAAACTATTTCTTTTTCAGTTGTTAATTCATCAACTTCGTTTTTAATCTTATTAAGAATCTCATTATATATTTCTTGTTCTTGTTCTGTATTAATATTAGATTTTAAATGTTTTTCTTTTTGATTGCTCAGATCGGAAG
>NZ_JSWH01000125.1:0-890 GCF_000803325.1 Chrysanthemum yellows phytoplasma | reverse complement strand
ATAAAGTTAATTATTATTTTTAAATGTTTCCTTATTTTCCTTATAACTTATTTAATTTCTAAACTTTTTATAATCTCAGTAATTGCTACATATTCCAAGCAAGAAGGGAGTTTTATTGTGAAATGGGCTACTAAACCAAGTGATAAACAAACTTTGGGCGAAGAAATTGCCAATGCAATTTCCCATGGTTTAATGATTCCTTTAGGAGTTTTTATTCTTGTTTGTTTTTGTCTTAAAGCCTCTGTAATGTCAAATCCTAACGGTTATATTGTACTTGTTTTTAGCATATCGATGATTATTCTTTATTTGATGAGTACTTTGTATCATTCTTTATCCTTTACCAAAGCTCATAATTTTTTTCAAAAGACCGATCACATTAGTATTTATTTATTAATTTGGGGAACTTTTGCCCCTATTTTGTTACTTTTGCCAGAATTGCAAAAACCCTTATTTCCTCAATCAAATGTGCCAATTTCCAAAGGACAATGCTTTTTTGTTTGCCAATGTATTTTGGCTTTTTCAGGTATTATATGTAAAGTTTTTTGGATGAATAAAGGAAAAATCATTCATTTAATCTTTTATGTTTTGCTTGGATGGAGTGGGCTTTTGTTAGTGCCTGCAATGTGGAAAGCCAATATTTTTCATTTTGTTTTACTGGGAGGTGTTTTTTACAGTTTAGGCATCTATTTTTATGTTAAAGATAATAAAAAATATTTTCATTTTATTTGGCATCTTTTTGTTATGGCAGGAACTTGTTTTCATGCTTGGGGCATATATCGTTTGCTTGAAATTTTGCCAAACAATTAATAACAAATTGAAAAATTTCCAACAATAAAAAGAAATCAAACTTGCAAACAAATAATTACAAACCCAAAAATAATTCCACTCAT
>NZ_JSWH01000124.1:0-642 GCF_000803325.1 Chrysanthemum yellows phytoplasma | reverse complement strand
ATAAATTATTATATTATATTCAAGGTCATTATATTGCTAAATATAATGAACCACTTTTTTTAGAACCTATCGAAGCTTGGATGTTTGGGCCTGTTATTCCTCATATTTATGGTGAATTTTTTAATTTTGTAAATAATCCAATTCCCAATAATTATATTTGTGAAGGAAAGACTGGTAACGAAATAAATCAAGAAATTCAAGAATTTATTAAAAAAACCCTTAATAATTATATTAATTTAAGTTCTTATGATTTGAGTGTAAAAACTCATAACGAAAAAACTTGGGGAAACGCTTATAATCCACGTAAAAAATGGAAAAATAATATTATCACTCCTCAATCTTTAAAAGAGTTTTTTGCAAAAGAGCAAAAGGAAGAAAATAAACATGAATCCAAATGACAAAATTGAAAGAGTTAAATAATAAAAATTTTAAAGAAATAGAAAAACAATTAAAAAAAGAAAGATAGGTTTTTCAATTGACAAATAAAATTCAATTCGGTCAATTTTTTACTAAAAAACAAAATTGGTTCACAAAACCATTAGAAGAATTTATTTTTGATAATTTAAAAGAAAATCATATTATCTTAGATCCCTTCGCTGGCGAAGGGGATATTTTAAATTTTTTAAAATATTATTTTAAAAA
>NZ_JSWH01000123.1:0-362 GCF_000803325.1 Chrysanthemum yellows phytoplasma | reverse complement strand
TCGGCCGTTTGAGCCATAATTTAGAAAAACAATACATTAATAGCCATCGCGAACAAATCCCCAAAATTGATTTTCAATTAGCCGTTAATCACAAAGAACAAGCCCAATTTATCCCTTGTGTCGCTTTTCGAAAACTAGCGGAAAACATGAGTCAATATTTACATAAAGGTTCCAAAGTATATATCGAAGGAAGTTTATCAATCCAAAAATATCAAAATCACCAAGGCCAAACAAGAACCACGACGAAAGTGATTCTTCAAAATGTCATCTTTTTAGATCATAAACCTTTAGACAATAAATCACAAGATCATTTACCTTTTTAACCATAACCAATTAATAAGGAACCAAAAAAATAACTAATC
>NZ_JSWH01000004.1:0-314 GCF_000803325.1 Chrysanthemum yellows phytoplasma | reverse complement strand
ACTAACCAAATTTTATTTTCTAATGCTAAAAAAGAATCTTTCCAAGAAAAAGATTTTATTTTATTGCAAAAAACTTTGTTTTGTCATTCCACAAAAGAAGATATTTTATTAGTTGATGCTTTAGTTCAAACAAAACTGGCAACTTCTAAAAGTGAAGCTCGTGAATTTATCAAAGACAACACTATTAAATTATTTAATCAAAAAATCAAATCCCTTGATTTTGCAATAACCAAAAAAAACACTTTATTTGATAAATATGTCCTTTTGAAAAAAGGCAAAAAAAACAACGCTTTAATAGTCTTTTAATTATTAAT
>NZ_JSWH01000122.1:0-2130 GCF_000803325.1 Chrysanthemum yellows phytoplasma | reverse complement strand
GGGAGGGGTTCGTTCCATTGATTGAATGGGTTTTTGACGTATGGAGCGAGGTCGGTTGGTTCGTATTCGGGGTGATGTCCGTGTCCTAGGCCAGCGAGTCCGTAGAAGGTGTATTTTTTGTTTACTTGAGTATTATCTTTAGGTGGATTTAAGTATTTTAATAATCCTTGCTTCCATTCTACATATTGGTCTTCGCATTCTTTTCTTCTAGCTTTTTTTTCAGTGTCAGAAATTTTAACGTTTTGAAAAGTGTTAATAGCTTCATCTAGGTCTGAAGGCAACATGACTTCGTGGTTGGGGTTTTTACGTTTGTGTTTTTTGGCTTTAATATAAGCGCTATCAATTATTTTTTCTTTTAAATTTCTAGTAGAATAATTTTTGCCTTTACATTTGTTAGAGATTTCTTTTAAATAAAGATAAGTGTGATAACTAATTTGATAATCACCTACCAAAAATTTTAAAAATCCTTCAATTTCATCATCCTTTAATAAATCAATTTTAATTTCTTTGCTAAATCTACTTCTTAAAGCACTATCAATTTTATCTAAATGATTGGTAGCTCCCATTAAGACAATTTTTTTATCACTTCTTTTAAATCCATCTAATTTAGTTAATAAATTATTAACAATGTTGATGTTTGTTTTGTTGGATTGATTATCTTCACGATTAGCTAGTCCGCTAATTTCATCAATAAAGATAATGGTTTTTTCGTGTGATTCTGCTTCTTTCCATATTTTTTCCAATTCTTCATTTCCTTCACCAACATAAGTCTTATCAAATCTTGATGGTTCTAATACAATATAGTGTATACCTAATTCATTACATAAAGCTTTAATTAAAAAACTTTTTCCTGTTCCTGGGGGTCCATATAGTAAATAACCTCTAGGGATTAATTTATCAAAATTAACCATATTAAAATCATCATCTTGAAAATATTCAATCAAATCTTCTAATTCTTCTTTTTCTTGTTTCATACCATATATATCAGAAAACATAATTTTTTGGTTTTGAGTTTGATAAGAAATATTGTTTTGTAAAGATTTGATTTCTTCTTGTAATTGTTTAATTTGTTTATCAAAACGGATTAATTGTCCGTCTAAAAATAAATCATAACTTTTTAATTTTTGGAATTCTTCAGCATTATCTTTGTTTTGAATCATTAAGTCTTTAATTATATTCTTATTAGCATTATTCAAAGCCATCGCTTCTTGTAAAGTTTGAATTTTTTGGGAAATAAATAAATTATTGCTAGTTTTAATAATTTGAGAAGTGGTTGTTTTAATTTGTTCTTGGAATTTTGATTTTGTAGTTAATAATTGTTTTTTTTGTTCTATTAATTCCAAAGTTTGTTTATGGATTGGTTCTTTTTTGTCGTTAATTTTTTGTATTTTTTCGTTTAAAGAAACAATTTCTTGTTGTAATAGGGGCTTTTCTTCTTCTTTTAAGTCTTTATTTTGGAGGTTGTTTTCTTTATCTTCTTTGGTAGTTGTTAATTTTTTAAGTTTAATATTGAAATCATTCATTAACTCTAAATTTAATTTAATTTGTTGAGTTAATTGTTCTATTTGTTGATTTCTTTGGTTATTTTCGTTAATTTGAGCTTCGTTAGTTTTTTTTAATTCTTCGAGATATTTTGATATTCCTTCAAAAGATTGGTTTTGTTCGGTTGGTGGATGGTTATTTTGAAATAAATTATTATTGTTATATTTTTTTAGAAAAAAACCATAAATCCATAAACCTAAAATGGCAAAACCACATACAACTAACAAATTTAAATAAATTTGTTTTAATTTCATATTAGTTCCTTTCTTTTCTATTTTTTTATTCAACATCATAATATAAAGTGCGATTTTGTCCAGAGCGTTTTTCATATAAATCAATTTTTTTTAAAGATTTAATATGACTATTCGACCACAACATTCCTTCTTGAATATAATTATAAAAAGGAAATTTTAAAACAAAATCATAATTATGAATATAAAAAGGTTCTTCAATTTTTTGATTAATTGGGTAAACAGCTACAATTTTATCTTTTTGAATATCTTTAATAATGATTTTATCTATTGCTAAATAACTAGGACCACCATAATTAGTTCCTTTATCATATATTATTTCTAAATGATAATTTTC
>NZ_JSWH01000121.1:0-9378 GCF_000803325.1 Chrysanthemum yellows phytoplasma | reverse complement strand
ATATATTATCCTTAATGAGTGTTTTTTTAAAAAAACACTCATTTATTTAATCCATGTAATTTTAGTTGCATCAGGAACAATAAAACCAAGTTTATAAGCTGCAAATATAAAAATACAACCAAGAGCAATTAAAATTAATATTTGTCTTAAAGTCATTTTTTATCCTCCTTTTTATTATTTAGCTATTGATAAATAACCTTTTGAAGCAAAATAAACAATCAAAGGAATAACAATGCCTAATGTAGGTAAAATCCAATATGTAAAAAAACTGCCTAAAGTTAATTTATTTCTTCTAAAAGATTTTTTAATGAAATAAGAACGTCTGTAATTTCTCGCCATTTTAATCTCCTTTTTTATTATTTAATAAGAAAAATATTTTTTAGTATTTAGAAACAATAAGGAAACCAACTTAAAAGTTGGTATTTTTTTTAATGGTTCTTTAATCGCCTACAATATTCAAGGTTTGGGAATGTTTTTGCCTAAAAAAAATGATAAAGATAGAAGAATACCAAATTTACAAGAAAAGATAAATACCGTATTATTGGAATTGGGATTAGTAAAACAAGAAGAAGGCAAATTCCTAGATATTATAGATTTAAAAAATAAACTTAATAGCTTGGAAAAAAATTAGAAAGATTAGCAAATCCAGAAACACAAATTACACATGAAAATGAAGAAATAAAAATAACAACAAAACAAATAGAACAATTAGGAAAAATCACAGATATTGAAACACTAAAAGCAAAACTTAAGGAACTTACAAATCCATTAGAACAAAATAAATCAATTTTAAGTGATAATGAAAAACAAAACTTAATAAATGAAATTGCAAAAACAAAAAAACAAATTACAAACATAGAAAAAATAACCAAAAAATGGGTAGACGATATTTTTGAAAACCATCAAGAAACAATTAATCTAGCAAAAAATAATACTTGGTCACAAATTAGAAAAACTTTTCCATCTTATAAAGAAGGACTTAAAACTACTTTAATTTTGGCTATTGATGGTCTTTTTTTAGGCTTTTTATTAGCTATTTTATGCACCTTAATGAAAAATGCCCAATCCAATAATCCTTATATATTAAAAATTAGCAAAGGAATAAGTTGGATCTTTGATATTTTATTTTTCATTTTAAAAACGATGCCAACAGCAGACCAAGCAATGCTTGTTTATTATGGCATTGGAAACCTTTGTAATAAAGGTGTTATTACTTCTCTTAATGCAGGACTTTTGGTTTTGAGTCTTAATTCTTTAGCAAACATTAATGTAATTTTAATGCAGAATATCAAATTTTTAGATAAAGGACAAATTGAAGCGGCATTGAGTTTGGGAATGAGCCAAAGACAAGTTTTTTCTCTATTGTTTTTCCCCAAGCTTTGAAAAGATCAGTGCCTTTTATTATCCAACAATTCATCACAAACATTAAAGATAGTTCTTTTTTTGCTATGATAGGCGTCTCTGAGTTAACTTTAGTAGCTAAAAATAATACTGGAGTGACTTTTAATCCGATCTTGCCTTTTGCTATGATAACTGGTTTTTACTTAAGTATCATTGTTATTACTAATTTATTAAACAAAAATATTTACTAAAAATATCCTTCATAAATAAATAATTTTTCAAAGTTTTAACACCGAAACCTGATAAAAGGCCATTAGCTAATGTGGTCTTTTTTTGGGTGGCGGGCATGTAAATATTATTTTGGTTTATGATTTTGAGGAAAAAAAACAAAAATCAAAATAAAACTGATATAATATATAAGTATGATATTTTTATCATTTAAAACAAAAAGCTGATGTGGCGGAATGGTAGACGCACTTGACTCAAAATCAAGCGAGCAATACTCATGTCGGTTCGAGTCCGACCATCAGTACCATTAATTTATTTTTATTTATAATTGCATCTATGAAAAGAAATAACAAATAAAAAATTGCATGAATTTCATGTGTTTTTTTATTTGTTTTATTTTTTAAAAAACGATTTGAAACAACAATTTTGATTTCTTGCCTCTTTCTTGCCTCTTTTCCCAATCAACTATTAGGTGGTATTTATTGTGTCTACTCATTCATTTAAAAAATTTATCGAACAAAAAGGTTTTTGCAAAAAATATTTTCAAAATCCTCAAGTAAAAAAAATATCAGTTTGCCAAAAAAGCCCAAAATGGGTTTTACAAATCACATTTAAACATTTACCTTTAGTTTGTGATTTAGCATTTTTTTTAGAACAATTACTCCAAGAATTAACTATTTTATGGAAAAACCAAGCGCAAACCAAGCCTAATTTGCCCCAAATTGAATACCACATCGATTTTGAAAATTGGGATTATCTAGAATCTTTGGCAGAAAGTTATTTTAATTATATTATAACCCAAGCCAGTTTAATAAAAAAATATCATGATTTAGATTATTTTGCAATTCAAAATCACCAAGTAAATTTTCAAAACGGAAAATTTATCATTTTTGTAAATCCTAATGCATTTAAATGTTTAAATAAAAAAATGGGACTTCTTCAAGATTTTTTTTCTAAATTTTATGGTTTTAAAAATGAATTTATCTTATCAACAGATAGAAAAATTGATATCAATAGAAAAAAATCCACAAATATTGAAATCAAAGAATTGCAACAAAATCCGAATCATCAAACCAACTCCAACGAACAAAATCAAGAAAAAAATCCAAATA
This sequence comes from Chrysanthemum yellows phytoplasma, assembly GCF_000803325.1. Taxonomy (NCBI): domain Bacteria; kingdom Bacillati; phylum Mycoplasmatota; class Mollicutes; order Acholeplasmatales; family Acholeplasmataceae; genus Candidatus Phytoplasma; species Chrysanthemum yellows phytoplasma. The sequence goes on along the minus strand of NZ_JSWH01000121.1, from coordinate 6,697 downwards.
ACAAATCAAATCCAACTTCTCAAACCGATCAAACAAAACAAGCAAAAACAACACCCCAAGCAAAAGCATATAATCATAATAAAGGAGCTTATAATAGCAATTCTAAAATGACAACTAAAGATACAAAAATAAAAGATCTTCCTAAAAATAAACAAGAGCTGGAAGAATTCAACCGTCAAAATCCCAATACTTATGTAATTGTTGAAGGTTTTTTGGCTCATCCTATCAAAGAAGCTAATTTTCAGTATTCTTATTTAAAATTTGTTATAGAAGAAAACGACAATGATTTTTCTATCGAAAATAAAGATGCTATTTTAATTCAAAAAAAAGTGTCCAAAGATGAAAAAGAACAATTTTTAAAAGCCAATTACCAAACTGGACAATTATTTAGAATCACAGCTCGAATTAATTATAGTGCTTGGGACGATGTTCATTTAATGATGACACAATACGAAAACCTAGAATCAGATTCAATTTCGCCTTCATTAATCCGCCAAGACTTGGGTTTTCAAGGCAAAAAAAGAATTGAATTTCACACTCACACTAAAATGTCTAATTTAGACGCCATTAACAGTGCCAAAGAATATTTACAAATAGCAGAATCATGGGGACACGAAGCGATTGCTTTTACGGATCATGACGGCATTTATGCTTACCCCGAAATTAACGAACATGCCAAAAATAAAAAAATCAAACCTATTTATGGAGTGGAAGTTGATTTTATTGAAGAAAAACCTATTTATATCACCAATCAAAAAGAAGATAATTTAGAAAAAGATTTTGTTTTAAAAGAAGCTACTTATGTGGTTTTTGACTTGGAAACTACTGGATTATCTAATGTTCGTGACAAAATTATTGAAATCGCTGGAGTAAAAATTAAAAAAGGGAACAAAATAGGAGAGTTTCAAAAATTTATCGACCCGCAACAAAAATTAACCAAAACTATCACCGATATTACCAATATTACGGATGAAATGCTTCAAGGACAACAAACAATTGACCAAGTTTTACCACAATTTTTAGCTTTTGCCAAAGACTGTGTTTTAGTGGCTCACAACGCTTCTTTTGATATTAATTTTTTAAAAGAAAAAGCAAAAGAACTCAAAATATCTTTGGAACCACAACCCATTATTGATACCATGGCGTTGTCTCAACGTTATTTCAGTAATCTTTTAAAATATTTTTCTTTAAAAAGATTGGCAACTTTTTTCAAAGTCAAATTAGAAGACCATCACCGTGCACTTGCGGATGCCACTGCCACAGCAGAAATTTTTATCAAAATGATTGATCAATTGGCAGATCCAACCAAAGATCCCAAAGACGAACAAGTAATTACTTTTTTTGACTTACAAGAAAAAATCGATCCCAAATACGAAAGACCTTATCACATCAATATTTTAGTGGCTAATCAAACCGGTTATCGCAATCTTTTTGAACTTTTAAGCAACGCTTTAACTAAGGATTTTAACAAAAGCCCTCGTGTTTTAAAATCTAATTTAGATAATTTAAGACAAGGTCTTTTAGTGGGTAGTGGTTGCATGAATAGCAATATTTTTGAAATAGCTCTCAATCAAAACATTTCCAAATTGAAAAAAGCTATTTCTTTTTACGATTACATCGAAGTGCAACCTCCCCAAGCTTATAAACATTTAATTCATGATTTAGGCAAAAACGGGCTTCAAATCATTGAAACTACTCTCAAAACCATCATAAAAGAATCCCAAAAACAAGCAAAAATAGTAATTGCCACTGGGGACGTTCATTATATTCATCCTTGGGAAAAAGATTATCGCGAAATTTATATTAGTGCCAAAATGGTAGGAGGCGGCTTACACAAATTATCTAGATACGAAAATAAAAACTTGCCAGAAAATCACCTTTTAACCACCCAAGAAATGATAGATGCATTTGCCTTTTTACAAGATGAAAAATTAATTTATGAAATTGTAATTGAAAATACTCATTTGCTTAATTCCAAAATTGAAAAAATCAAAGCTTTTTCTTCGGAACTATTTTCTTTCAAAGACGACGCTTTCAAAGCCAACTTACAAATACCAAGCATCAAAGAAGAAATTAAGCGTTTGGTTGATACAAAAGTTAAACAAATGTACGGCGCAACTCCCCACCCTTTAATTAAAGAAAGATTAGATCAAGAGTTAAAAAGTATTATCGGAGAGACAAAAAACGAAAAATCTAATCAAAATATTGCTCCTGTTTATTATTTATCACATTTATTAGTTAAAAATTCTTTGGAAAAAGGTTATTTAGTAGGCTCACGTGGTTCGATTGGTTCTTCTTTAGTAGCAACTATGTTAGAAATTACCGAAGTAAATCCGTTAAAACCACATTATTATTGTCCAAAATGCAACTACACTATTGTCCAATTAAAACCACAAGAAAAAGAACAATATTACAACTCAGAAGAAGAAAAATACCACAAAGAACTTGATAAGGTTTTTTCGGGATACGATTTGCCAAACATGCCTTGTCCCAAATGCGACACTCAGTTCAAAAAAGACGGTCATGACATTCCTTTTGAAACTTTTCTAGGCTTTGAAGGCAACAAAACTCCTGATATTGATCTAAATTTTGCAGGTGATTACCAAAGCCAAGCCCACAATTACATTAAAGAATTATTAGGAGAAAAACACGCTTTTAGAGCAGGAACCATCCAGACTGTTGCCCAAAGAAACGCTTATGGCTATACGATGGGTTTTGTAGAAGAAAAACAAAAACAATGGCGCAAACAAAAAGTAGCCCAAATTGCCAACAAAATCGAAGGAGTTAAACGTTCTAATGGCCAGCATCCAGGAGGAATTGTTGTTGTGCCGCCCGATCGCAGTATTTATGAAGTAACTCCTGTCCAATATCCAGCTAATGACACCAATTGGAAAACCACTCATTTTGATTATCATTCCTTTGAGCAAAATCTTTTTAAATTAGACATTTTAGGACATGATGATCCTATGATGATTAAATTTTTGATGGATTATGTTAAAGAAAATCGAAGAATTTTCCCTTTCACAAGAGCCCAAGATATTCCTGTAGATGATCCCGAAGTTTATAAATTGTTTTCCAACGAATTCAAAATTGATTCTTCTGTAAATCCAGGAAATAAAATCACTATTGATTCTTTGGGTATTCCTGAATTTGGAACTATTTTTGTCAAACAAATGTTAAAAGATTTAACAACCGCTAAAAAAAATTCACAAAAACAAGCAATTAAAATTAATTTTGCTGCTTTAGTAAAAATCTCAGGACTTTCACATGGAACTGATGTTTGGAACCAAAACGCCAGAGATGCTATCAACAAAACAGGCGAATTTGAAAAATACAAAAATAAAACAATTTCTTTTGATGATATAATTGGTTGTCGTGATGATATTATGTTACAACTACAAGAAAAAGGGCTTGATCCTTTAAAAGCTTTTGATATTATGGAATTTATCCGTAAAGGCAAACCCCAAGATGATTTTCAAACATGGAACAAATACAAACAAGAAATAAAAGACAAAGTAGAAGCTTGGTATATTGATTCTGCTGCTAAAATTAAATATTTATTCCCTAAAGCGCATGCCACTGCTTATGTTATTATGGCTTTGAGGATTGCGTGGTTTAAAATGCATGAACCATTAGCTTTTTATAGTGGTTATTTTTCTAAAAGAACAGAACAATTCGACCACCAAACCATGATTAGTAACGATATAAAAATTATTAAAGAAAAATTAAATAAGCTTGCAGAATTGAAAAAAAGTAAAAAAATCAAAGCCAAAGAAGATGCTTTAATAAATACTTTAAAAATTGCCGAAGAAATGGTACATCGTGGTTTTAAATTTTTAACTGTTGATTTTAATAAATCAGATGTTAGTGTTTTAAAAATAGAAGATGGTGGTTTTTTAAGGATGCCACTGCTTTCGCTTGATGGTCTAGGTTTGATTGCTGCTAATAAAATTGTAGAGGCGCGCCAAGAAAAACCATTTACTAAAGATGATTTTGCCACTCGTTCTAAAATTAATAAAACCATTTTAGCCAAAGCAAAACAAGAAAACCTTTTAGATTCTTTAGAAGATGAATGAAATTAAAAAAACAAATAATAAATAAATTTGGTTAAATCCACAAAAATATTAAAGATGATTTTGCTATAATAAATCATTTTGCAAAAAATAAAAAAGGAGGTGATAAAATTGATACCAAATAAAAGATTAGTGTCAGGGATCAAACCAACGGGCGATCTTACTTTAGGAAATTATATTGGGGTTTTAAAACCTTTGCTATATTTGCAACAAAACTTAAAAAATTTTGATTTTTATCTTTTTATAGCTGACTTGCACGCCCTTACTTTTTATCAAGAACCCCAAACACTAAAACAACAAATCAAAAAAATAGCAGCTCTTTATTTGGCAACAGGGCTTGATCCTGAAAAAATAAATTTGTTTGTTCAATCTGAAGTAACACAAAATACTTATTTGGGTTATCTCTTGGAATGCAATTCTTATTTTTCTGAACTACAAAGAATGATTCAATATAAGGAAAAAAGCAAAATTAATGCAGAAGGAATAAGGACTTCTTTATTTACTTACCCCACATTGATGGCAGCTGATATTTTGATTTATGATGCAAATTTAGTGCCTATTGGCAAAGATCAAAAACAACATTTAGAATTAACTAAAAACTTGGCTACAAGATTTAACAATTTATATGGCAATACTTTTGTTGTTCCGGAACCTTTTTTTAATCCTTTGGGTTCGAAAATAAAATCTTTGCAAAACCCTTTGAAAAAAATGAGTAAAAGTGATACGGAAAATCCTAAAAGCTATATTTTACTTTTGGATGATCCTCAAATAATTAAAAGTAAAATTGCCCAAACTGTTACAGATTCCCAAAAAATAATTAAATATGATCCAGAAAATAAACCTGGAATTTCTAATCTTTTAACCATTTATGCTTCTTTAAAGCAAATTAGTATTTTTGAAAGTGAAAAACTTTTTCAAAAAAGTAATTATAAAGAGTTAAAAAATAAAGTCGGTGAAGAAATAATTAATTTTGTTGTACCTTTGCAACAAAAATTTTATCAATTAATTAATAGTGCAAAATTGGATGATATTTTAAATAAAGGAGCCCAAAAAGCTTCCTTGATTGCAGAGAAAAAAATCCAACAGGTACGAAAAAAATTAGGTATTTCAAGGTTTTGATGTATAATATTTATAAATAAAAAAGACAACCTTTTTAGGGTTGTCTTTTTTATTTAATAACTTTTTTTATTGTGTGCTTTAATTACTTGTTGTAAAGCTTTCCAAGGAAGGCTTATACAAGCGACTCTTCCAGGAAAATTAATAAAATGTTTAAATAATAGTAATTCTTTGTCAAGTTGAGTTTCATCATATATTTGATTATTAATCATAGCTAAAAAATGATTTATTTTTTCTAATGTTTGTTGAATTTCTAGATTCTTAAGATGTATAGACATCAAACTTGCTGAAGCGCGACAAATAGCACAAGCTTGAGTTTCGTATTTAATATCTATTAATTTTTGATTTGAGATTTTGATTTGTAATGAAATAGAATCACCACAAGAAACATTTTTATTAGTTATGTTTATAAAATCAGGGTCTTGGGAAAGTCCCCAATTTTGAGGTTCTTGATAATGTTTAATGATTAAATCACGATATAATTTATTTATTTCTAACATTTTAATGCCTTGAGTTATTTATTAAATTTGGAGAAAAAAGTTTGCGTTTTTTTTAAGTTTTTAATTAAAATATCAACGTCTTCTTGATTGTTGTGAATGCCTATAGAAACTCTAATTATACTTGTTTGTTTTAGTTTTTGAGTAGCTAAAAAAGCACAACATCTACCAGTTCTTACATAAATATTTTCCTGAGCTAAAAAAGCTTCTGCATCATGGGCATGAATTTGATTAAAGTTAAAAGTAATGATATTAGAAAAAGCTTGAGGATTATAAATTGTGATTTTAGGAATTTGTTTTAATTCTTTCATTATATTTTGATAAATCTTTTTTTCATGTTTTTGGATGTTTTCAAAACCAATTTCTTCAACAAATTCCAAAGCTTTTTTAAAAGCAAGAATTCCTGAAATATTAGGAGTTCCTGATTCAAATTTATTAGGACCTTCGTTGAGTAAAAAATGTTTTAAAGAAAATTCTTTAATGGAAGTTCCTCCAAATGAAGGAGGTTGTAATTGTTCTAATAAATGATTTTTGCCAAACAAAATCCCTATTCCAAAAGGACCGTATAATTTGTGGGATGAAAATGCTAAAAAATCTACATCTAAAAATTTAACATCTATGGGTAGGTGACTTGATGATTGGGCAGAATCTAAAATAACTAAAGCGTTTTTTTTGTGAGCTAAAGTTGTTATTTCTTTAATGGGAGTTTCGTACCCTAGTAAATTAGAAACATGAGTTAAAACAACTATTTTAGTTTTGTTTGTTAAAACCTTAGCAAAATTTTCTACAGTTATTTGATTCTGTTCGTTTAGGGGAACAAAAATTAATTTTGCTTTTTTTAGTTTGGCTTGTTTAAACCAAGGAAGCACGGAAGAATTATGTTCTAATTCTGATGTAATAATTTCGTCACCTTCTTGAAGGGTTTCTCCTAAGCTTTGAGCTAATATATTTAAAGAATCAGTAGTTCCTTTAGTAAAAATAATTTCTTCTGGTTTGGAATTAATAAAATTA